>JAEOSD010000177.1 GCA_016840545.1 Promethearchaeota archaeon | reverse complement strand
TACCAGGAACTTACTAAACCGGCTACGGACACTTTAAGCCCAATAATTATCCCGACCACTTGAAGAGCTGGTTTTACCGCGGCGGCTGGCACCAGCCTTGCCCTCTCCTTTCTAGTAGGGGACATTACTCACCTACCACAGTTCATAATTGAACACTTTGGGTAACCCCGTCACACTTTCGTGTATTGCGGAGGTTTCGCGCCTGCTGCGCCTCGTAAGGCCTGGGTCGTTGTCTCAGTACCCATCTCGGGGCTCCCGCTCTCACGGCCCCTATCGATTATCGGCTTGGTGAGCCGTTACCTCACCAACAACCATAATCGAGCACGATCCTATCCTATAGCAGATAAGAACCATTTTTCTTACCCATTTCGTTGAAAAACTTTTCCAAGCCTTTTCAACTATGAAACATTATCCTCAGTTTCCCGAGGGTATTTTTCTCTATAGGGTAAGTTGATCATGTGTTACTGAGCAGTCTGCCATGGAAATTTTAGGTATCCCATACGACTCGCATGGCTTATCCTCACCCAAATAGCAGTCGGGTCCGGCAGGATCAACCGGAATTAATATTGGTGGAATTTATCGCAAGATATTCGTACCTAGTTAAATAGGAATTATTTTGGTGGAGTTCTTAATTTAACTTGCTTCAGTTATAATTGATTAAACTATAACTACATTTTTTATATCGCGTCTATGATAAAACTCTTCATCTAGCGGTCAAATGCCGCAATCCAAGCTTACACCGGAAAAGACACGACTTGCTGTAACAATAAAAAGCACTATTGATTTTAAATTTTTTTATTTTTTAGAGCTACGTCATGTTTTACTTTTTAAATTTTAGGAGTTTATAAATCTATTTTCAGATTAAAGGATACGAATTTAAAAAAGACACATAACGATAAAAAATGGACTTAAAGGAAAAGATAGGAATTCATTTGGATCAAATAAAACAACTAAAAGGGGTTGAAAATGCTGTCCTTACGCAAAGAGATGGAAATCCTATTCAATCTTCGGGTGTTTGGTTTTCGAAAGATGAAATCTTCAATGTAAGCTCGGCAACAAGCGCAATATTTAATGTTGGAATTCATTTACATCCAAATAATTTAAAATATATCTTAATAGAAGGCAAGAAAGCAAAAATACTAATTGCTCCGCTAAATAGCCCAATACATTACTCTTTAAACAAAATCCTGGAACAACAGGGTATTTTTGATAATAAGCATGAGTTTTTTATTGCAATCACTGCTCAACCAAACACAAATTTAGGTGGAATCTTTTTACAAACAGGCGAGTGTTTAAAAAACATTAAAACAACTTTAATCACTTCAGGAGAAAACTTTAAACCACCTTTAATACAATTTGATGATCAGAAGATTCAAAATATTATAAAAGGATTTAATGTAAAAGAAAATGAGGAAACAGCTTTTAAATTGTCTTCTTTTTCATTAAGTTTATCTGAAAGAATTTCATTTGAGTTAAGAAAAGTTTTGAACAATTTCTCTGTAGCAATTCCTGATTTAAGATATGCATATATTACAATTGAAGGAGGTTTTATTGCCTCAAAAATTCTTAAAAGTTATAATTCTTATAAAGATAATTTAGATCACATTTCTGCAATGAGTTATTCACTATATCAAACTGCGAATAGATGTGCATGGCTGTTAAAGAAAATGGGCGCAGAAAGTATTTTATTAGACTGTGAAAACTCATTTCAATTTATTTATGGTTTAGGAAAGGCGATATTTAGTACAGAGATAGGTAAATCGAAGCAAAAATTAGGTTTAATTAGGTTAATTATTCCCCAATTTTCACAGAAAATTAGTAGTCTAATTAAAGAAGCATCAGAAATACAAGAACAAAAGACTTTCGACATCAAAACACTACTTGGAGAGCTAATTATAAAATAAAAGGTGTTTATGATTGAATTTTTTCAAAATTATTGAAAATTTAAAAAGAACAGAATCTTCTTTAATCTTATTTTGCCTTTTAGACCGAATTCCTATAATAGTCTTTGGTGAAGATCATCAAAAACTTGACGATTTTTTAATCGATTTATCAGAATTCGTTCATTTTAGAAAAGAATTTGTTTTTTATACAGATTTTATTTCATTTTCAGAATATAATGACTTAATTGAAAATGAAAATATCGATTATAATTCCCTAAGAGCCAATATTAGATGTCCTAGTAATGTTGCCTTTAAAGCTTTAAATCAATTTAATAGTTTTGAATCATGGTTAATAGGAATTGAAATCAGCAATCATAAAGATAAAGTAGACAGCTTAATAAATAGTATTAAAAAGAAATTAGACCACTTTTTAAGTATCTTTTTATTCTCAGGGTCATTTTCAGTAAAGTTACAAGGTATAAATTGGAAATTAATCGATTTATCATTAGAACAAAATTTTTTACAAAAAATTTCTCAAGATACAGAAAAATCTGTTACAAAAATGATGCGTGTGTTATCTGAAAAAATAAATTTAAAGGATTTTGATAAAGACTTAGTAAAGACACTACTTAACTTTGAAATTGAAAAGAATGAATTGAAAAAAAATATACTTAAGAAAGAGATTCAAAATTTCTTTTCTGGTTCGAAAAGAGCATTTTTTATATTATCTAGATTAAATTTATTGAATAACATTGATATTAATACAAAAATTGGGAGTAAAACCCTTTTAGATACAATTGATTATGATGAAGCATCTATAGAACGAATGATTTCTTTTATTAGAAAAGAATGGGGAGAGGATTTTTCTATTATTATTGAAAATGGAAAAAAAGTTAATGCTCTTGATAGTATACAATCTTTATGGGGTTAAATAAATGATTTTTGATTATGAAAATAAAGTCTTGCAAATTAAAATCGTATATTATGGACCAGCCATGTCTGGAAAAACTACTTCCATAAAATATCTTTTTTCATATTTTAAAAAAGATAATAATCTAGAATCTATTGAAAGCTCTGTTGGCCGTACCCTTTTTTTCGATTTTGGGGTATTAAATTTTCAAGGATCAAATTGGGGATTAAAATTTTTAATTTATTCAGCAACGGGGCAAGATTTTTACGCAAGCACTCGTCCAGCTACTTTAAATGGAGTTGATGGAATAATATTTGTAGTTGATTCACGTTTAGATTACTTAAAGTATAACTTACGTTCATGGAATGAATTAATATCTTTATTTGGAGATGAAGTTTATAATATCCCAATTGTGATTTCTTTAAATAAATATGATTTGGATGGGAGCAATAAATTAAAAGAGAATGATTTCTTGAATTATATTCATTATGAAATGTTTAAATACATTTCTATAGATAAAACTGTCGCAATAAGCGGAATAGGAGTTATAAATTCATTTAACACTGTTATTGGTTTTATTATACCAGAATTACAAATTAAATCCGATATTATATTATAGATTATTATTTTATTTTTTCATACATATTTTTTGAGATTCGCTTAATATATCCCTGTTTAAAAAATTGTTTTAAAATATTTCTTACTCGGCGTACCTCTATTGCATCAATTCCTAAAATAGACATTAATTGAAATACTGAAAATTGTTTAGGTAATTCATGTTTGACATTATTATAAAGCCCCAATCTAATTCAACATCTAACAGTAATTTTAATAGTATTGGATAAAATGAATAATTCTATATATAAGTTTTTATACCCAGACAGTCTTATTCTGCTTGAATATCAAGTTTTAATAATCTTCAAAATAACTATAATTTTTCATTCCTATTAATAATAGGTCATATTATCTATTTTTTCATCGATTTTTACAACTTGAGGGAAATCCTTAACGTTTTCCAACTTTCTTTAAAATTATTTTTAGTTGCTTTTATTTATTCAAAAGTTTTTATTAATTTTTAAATATGATTGAGATTTAATTTAAGGAACAGAATTTAAATGAGCTTAAAAAGAATTAAATTAAATTGATTTACTAATTAAAAAATGTAATATTTAAATAAAGATTAAAAATCTGGAAGATCCTTTCTAAAATTACTTCCTACAGGAGCTTTACCATCTCCATAGATTTGATATAATCCTGTTCGTCTTGCACACTCACTAAAGCTACGATAAATTTCTCTCTGTATTTCAAATAAGGCACAAGTTTTGTAAATTATTGGATTCCAAATATATAATTCATGATCTGGCTCATACCATAGTTTTTCTTCTTTTAAGACTTGTTTGAAATCTTCTTCTCCAATAACTTCTTTTAGATCTTGCTTATTTAACGTAGTTATCAAGGGAATTTCTTTTATTAATTTACCTTGTGTTACTTTTTTTAATTCCTTTAAGGATTCAATATTATCCTCAAAAAAGTGTGTTTGAGAATCTACAGTGAATATCACTCCATCAGTGCCTTTAAAAATCTTTTTTCGTAATGGGGAAAACCTGCTTTGCCCAGCTACTGTATAAACGTGATAAAAAACCTTATTTTGTTTCGTTGATTGAAAAATACCCCTATCAAAATATAGTGTGGAGCCACTTGCCATTGATATTTTAGTTAAATTACCTGTAGGTGTTATATCTTTCTTTTGTTCTTTAGTTAATCTATAAAGAGTGTCAACAATTGTAGTTTTCCCCGATCCTCCCATACCCCAATAGAGAATTTTGATATAAATATTATGATCTGCTGTCCATCGGACCATTAAACATTCTACCTTAATTTTTCAATTTTTTAAAAAAACTTTCTTGTATTTATAGTAATTTGAGAAAATTATCTAACTATGGGAAGTTTTATAGTACAACAAAATAATTGTTATATTACCTATTAATATAATTACTTATTTATAATAACATTTCAACCTTTTATAATTATTTGTATTTAGGAAAATTCAAAATATTGATACATCAGCTGTTCTATAAGTTCTAGATTGATTTTAAAATTTGATTAAATTTTACTTTCTTGATTCAAATTAGCCAACCTAAAATATCTTTATGAAATAATTACCTTGTTTTATATGATAATTACACCAAATAATAATTTGATTATAAACTTCTCCCTTATACTGATTTCT
>JAEOSD010000003.1 GCA_016840545.1 Promethearchaeota archaeon | reverse complement strand
TAAATCTCAATACAAATAATTAAATGTAAAACTTTCTTTTTTGATAATAAGATTAACGTTTAAATTATTTAATGAAGGAGTTGTTTAAAAAAAATTGTTCACAAAAGAAGATGTAGAAGTATTGGCGTTTCAAAGATATAAATCGCGTGAAAATTATGAAAAAAGCGTTTGGTTTCTTGCCGAATTATGTGTTACAATAAATAAAAATGTAAAGAATGGATATGATATTAAACCCCTCGAAACTGATAATTTAGTATTATTAATTAGGGATGATGTAAATGGAGAGATTATTAAACCCCCTGAGGAAGAAATTAGAAAGCTTGCTGAAACAATTCATCAAGAACACCCCGAAAAATCAAAATTACATTGGTTTATTGCCGAAAAACAACTCCTTTTAAAAGAGATAGAGAAGATTATTAAAGAAAATAGAACGAGTCAATAAATTTCAAGGCTAAAATAATACTTCTTATTTTTCAATAAATTAGTTACATTATTGATATTAATTAGAATTTCTTTGAATGTTATTCACTTTATTAATGGTTTTTATTAGTCCCTATCCTTATATATGGTTATTAAATTAAAAATAGTTGAGATTATAATGAATATTATAATATTATTAATTAGAAAGTTAAATTTAATTTTTAAAAGGTAATTATTTTGCCAAGCTCCAAAAAATCTGATAAGGAAAAAACCCCAGATCAAAAGCAAAAGTCTCTTATTTCATTTGTTGATGATAAACCGAAAGTAGAAAAAGGAACTTATGAACAAAACTCATTAGAAGAAAAAATAATTGAAAAAGATGATATTGAAGAAGAAAAAGAGATTTTAATACAAGAGTCTCAATTAAAATCAATTCCTCAGAAATTATTCTTTAAAGGAAATCCTGAGCCCTTTGGATTGAAAAAGGGTAATATAAAGGTTGAAAAAATACTTCGTGAATCAGTTTCCTCAAAATATATACGTTATCTGATTAAAAAAGGAGAAATCATTCAAAATCTTGAAAGAGGATTATTGCTCGATGTTGATTATGATGGTGGGCAAAATAAAGCGTATTGTAAATTTTATGATCTAGATTCAGATGAAATAAGGATCTGGATTGATACAACTGGCCATGAACCATACTGTTTAAGTAAGGAGCCAATATCGGAACTAAAAAATTTATACTATGAAGAAAGAATTAATGAGCATGTGATACAAAAGAAAATAACAGAGTACGATGGGTTTAAGCGATTTGAGGAAACAAAGCGCTATGATTTGATCAATGATAAAGAAATCGAGATTTCAAAAATCTATGGTAAAACCCCTACAAATATTGGCGGTTCAGGCTTAAATATAAAAAACATTTTAGGTAAAAATGATATTAAAGCTTGGGAGGCAGATATTAGATATCACTTGAATTATATATACGACACACAATTAATTCCTGGACTGATATATAAAATTAAGAACGGAAGAATTGAGAAAATAAGTTTTGAAGAAGATTCAGAAGAATCAAAAATAATGGCTAGTGAACTTAGAAAGGTATTTAAAGAGGAATCTCCAGAGATCCAAGAATTTTCTGAGAAATTTTTGAATATTTTCCTCACACCAATTCCCGATGTGAAGCGTTTAGCAATGGACATTGAAGTTAATTTAGGACCAGAGGATTTTATTATACCTGATCCTCAACTTGCAAAACAAGAGATAATTAGTGTTTCATTTGTATCAAATGATGGACTTAAGTTGGTTTACGTTTTAGAAAGGGAAGGCTTCTTATATCGGAAAATTCATAAAAATTTTCCTCCTGATGCTCAAATTTTCTATTTTAAAGATGAAAAGGAGTTATTAGAGGAGACATTTAGGATTTTATGGGAGTATCCGATAGTAATTACCTTTAATGGAGATAATTTTGATCTGAACTATATGTCTCATCGAGCAGACAAAATAAAAATTGATAGAGATTTAAATCCTATACATGTAAAAAGAGGGTATGGATTACTTTCAAAATCAGATTGCGATCTCAGAAAGGGAGTCCATGTTGATTTATTTAACTTTTTCTTTAATAGAAGTATTTCTGGTTATGCATTTGGTGGAGCATATGAAAGTGCTTCGCTAAATGCGATAAGTGCAGCATTATTAGGTAGAAAAAAATACGAGCATGAAGAAGAAATTTATGAAATGGAATATGACATTCTTGCTTGGTACAATCTAAAAGATTCAATTTTAACCTTGGAATTAACACAATTCAATAATTCATTAGTGTGGAATTTAATTATTTTATTGTGTAGAATAACTAAATTACCAATTCATGAAATGGTTAGACGTCAAATATCAACTTGGATCCAGAGTATTTTTTATTTTGAACATCGTAGAATGCATTATCTCATTCCAAGGCGATTAGAAATCTCAGAACTAAAAAAAGGTGGAACATTAATGTCTAAATTTAATGAGGAAAAATTTTTAGGTGCTTATGTTGTACCACCAGTACCGGGTATCCATTATAATGTGGTGGTTATGGATTTCGCCTCGCTCTATCCTTCTATTATCAAGGAACATAATTTATCTTATGAAACAGTATTATGTCCTCATGAGGATGATAAAAAGAATTTGGTAAAAGGAACCCCTTATCATATATGTACACATAAGATGGGAATATTTGCGTATGTTGTAGGATTTTTTCGAGATATTAGAGTGAAATTTTTCAAACCTAAATCAAGTGATAAAAATATTTCCTCAAAACAGAGGAGCTATTATCAAACAATTCAACAAGCTCTTAAAGTATTTATAAATGGATCTTATGGAGTTTTTGGTAGTCAAAACTTTCCATTGTTTTGCTTACCTGTTGCTGAAAGTACTACTGGGATAGGTCAATATTCAATCAAACAGACCATTAAAAAAGCAGAGGAATTAGGAGTAGAAGTATTATATGGAGATACTGACTCAGTGTTTCTAGCGAACCCAACGAAGCAACAAATGAAAGAAATATCTGAATGGAGCAAGAAAGAGTTAGATTTAGATTTAGAGGAGGAAAAAACATATCAATTCTTAGCACTTTCTCAGAGGAAAAAGAATTATGTAGGAATATACAAGGATACTAAATATATTGACATAAAAGGATTAGTAGCTAAAAAGAAAAATACTCCGGAATTTATCAAAAAAGTTTTCAATGAGATATTGGATATCTTAAAAAATGTAACTAATGATCAGGAATTTAGGAAAGCAAGAAAGAGAATTGTTGAAATTATAAAAGATAATAGAAATAAAATAGGTAAACCTGATGCATTTAACCTAGGAGATTACACTATTAATATTAGTATACAGAAAGATATCAGTAGATATGATAAGGTAATTCCTCAACATGTAAGAGCCGCTAAAGAACATCAGAAAGCCACTGGAAAAAAGTATCAAAAGGGAGAAACAATAAGTTTTATTAAAAGCAATGACAAGACTGGAGCGAAGGTTCTGGAATTAGCAAAATTTCAGGATTTAGATGTCTCAAAATATAGAGATCTTTTACAATCAGCACTAGAACAGGTATTGGACGCTTTGAATATTGAATTTGAAGAGATTATATATAAAGGATATCAAAAAAGACCAAAAAAAGAGGCTGAAACTAAGAAATTAGATGCTTTTTTTTAATCTGTTTAAAACAGATTATTTTTATTTTTACATATAAAGATAAAATAGGAACATTACTAATCCACACAATATTGGATTGGTAATATTATCATCTATTTTTAAATTTAACAAATCAATTATAAGAAATGTTAAAGCTCCGCTTACTGAAATAATACATAGTTTAATTATAGACATAAAAGGCTCAAAAATTAAAAACACAATGATAGAACAACATAGAGATGATAAAAAGCCAGCCAGATATCCGATTATGGTTTTCTTACTTCCTTTAGGAAAGTTTTTCTTTCCAAAACGTATCCCAAAAATAGAAGCTGCGCCATCGCCTAAAGTAGAGATTAATGCTGTAGCGGCAAAAATACTAATAGGTAAGAAAAAAATAGGGACAAAAGATAAAACTAAAGCTACCGGTTTAGTAAATTCATATATTTCATTGGGTTTTAATGTTTTTGCCAGGATATTAGAAATAGAATTTGGCATTAAATGGTAAATATTCCTATCTTCAAATATGTAGGATAAACGCACGTAATCTAATGCTGCAAATATCAATATACCCGTGTAACCGACAGTTAAAATCAAAAAAACAGCGTATTCCTCTCCAGTTATGCCCCAGAAAAGATCAGCGTCCCATATTCCATCCCATATTTTAACAGCAAATAACCACAAAAAAATAATTACCACAACTGGTATCAAATGAAACGCTTTTCTATGTAAATCGGTGATTAACGGATAATTCTTATTTTCAGATTTACCTTTATAAACAGAATCCATTTTTTCTAAGAAATTTTCAATTGACCTTTCATGTTTTAGTTCCTTGTTATTCTTAATAATGAAGCGACGTTGGTAAAATAATATAAAAAGAATAAGAAGCGGAGCATATATACATACTATTTGCATTGATAATGATTGAAACCATCTGGTATGAATATTGTCTCTTATATAGAAAAAAGGGTATAATATTCCCGCAAGAATCCAAAGCAAAAATACTAGCACTGAATTAATTATATTATGCTTCTCCGAAAATTTCTTTCTTAACTTGATTGCATAATATAATTGAGCGAACGCATTTAAAATAAATAAAATTGTAATAAATAAGGTAAAGAAGTTGAAAATCATCTTAATCTAATTTAAATTACTATCTCAAAAATAACTTTGGAAAAATGAATCAAATTAAATATAATTTGATAAATACTAAAAAATCTCAGAAGAAGAATTACATTTTAAATGCAACGACATCTCCACTTCTTAAAACATATTGTTTGTCATGAGAAGCAAATCCATTTATCAATGTTGTTAAATTTCTTTCTTCTTTGGTAATATTGTATTTTTTATATATTGTTATTAGATTGCTACCTTCTGGTATGGCTATTATTGACTCCTCTGGTCCATATTTTCTTAAATCAGCAGAAAGCTTAACTCTAACCTCAATTGAATTTGATTGAGGAATTTCTACAAACATTAAAGCCATTCTTTTTGGAAATAAGGCAACTCTATCTCCTTCTTTAATTTCTTTTCCAGGACCACAATATTTATGATTTACGAAGATATGACTTACTTTATTCTCTTCGATGTTAAGTTTATTTAAAAGATCATATACAGTATTTATTTCGCTATTTGAAATATTAATTTTTAAAGGAATGCTGTCTTTGTTGGTCTTTTGCTGCTCCTTATGTTTCAAATCTCCATATAGTATTATATTCATAGACATATTATTATAATCATTAATAGGTTAGTTTAAAAATTATAAATAAAGTGGAAAGTTTATCCCCTTTTTTAATAATTTAACAATCCTATAAAATTAAAAATGTTTTTATTATGGTTTAAAAGAAAAATCAAAATAAAATAAAAAAAGTTTCAAAAAATAATTTATAAGCCAAATAAGAGGATATTGTCTATTACTTCATGAATCTTCTTCAAATTTTCCTCTCCCAAGGCCTTATCTATGTTTACCTTAAGATCTAAAGCAGTACTGAAAGCTTTAAAAAAGGTGTTCTGCAAAGTACTATTGAATCCGCTTTTTTCTTCATTTTTCTTCTTGAAGTATTCTACTCGATTAAGCATTGCATCCTCGTAGTCTCCTTCTGCTGTAGTTTTTAATTCAGCCAGCTTACGAAGTTTTAATCCATCTTTTGTTTCTATTATTTCTTCTGGCATCTATTCCTTCTCCTCTTCTAGTTCATTTCTATCAATACCACCATTTTGAGCAACTTCGGGCTCTATTTTCTGTTCAATTTCTTCTCTGGCTTGACCAACTGAAGTATCAAACTCGTCTCTAACCTTTTGCGTAATTTTTTTAGCGACTTGTTTCTCTATATTGGGACGATGCAGTGTATTCATAGTACAGAATGAAATCTCCTTTACGGTCCCATCGGGCATAGCTACTCCAAAATGTACGATACATCTTTTTACTCTCTCAATATCCATATTATATGCATCTTGGAAGTGCATGCTTGAAAGTAAGAGCGTTCCATGGCTGAATGAGCTAATACTCTCCCAATCTCCGTTCATTATTAATCTACCAAACATCTCCATAAGTTTTCCTGGTTTTTTCATGTATTGTAATATTCCTAAAAGAAATCTGGCGCGAAGTTGAGTTTTATCAAGAAAATTCAAGCCTTTATCAAGTGTTTTTCCAAAATCACCCATAAAATTTTCAAAGAATTTAATCTCCTGTTTTTCTTTATGTTTGATTTTTTCCCAGAATTTATTAGCAAAATCAATAACTTTTAACGGATCAAAATAGTCCATAATTGGAACCATTTCATGTGTATCGGGATCTATGGCCATGTAAGTGGCAAATCCGCAATCAGGGTGGCAGGTAAACTCAATAGGTTCAACTTCAGCTAAATACGCAATGAGTCGACCGAATTCCACTATAGTTGTAAGCGGGTACCATGCATTTTCCATGCTGATCTTTCCACCAGTTTGTTCCTCAATTGCTTTTATAACATCTGCATTTGTTATTCGAAGATCATTCATCTCTTCTGCGGCAATCCGCCCACATAGCGAAACCGGTTGGAAAGTAATACCTCGCACAACATCAATGTTATCAATCGAATATTGTATTATATTCCCAATTTCAATGTCAGTAACACCCTTGGCGATGGTTGCAACTAAAACAACAGAACTAAGACCTACTTTTCGACAGTTATCTATGACTCTTTGCTTATATGCCATAAGATTTTTAATTCCACGAGTTTTTTCGTAGGTAATATCATTAATTCCATCAAATTGGAAATATAAGGTATCTAAACCCATTTCCCAACATTTTTTAGTAAATTCCAGTCCGCCTTTTTTACGTTGGAATCCATATCCGTTTGTAGCTACTATGACCTCTTTAAATCCCTTATCCTTTGCCATCTTGCAGATTTCAGGAAAATCCTTTCTTACTGTTGGTTCTCCTCCAGTGAACATGATAGCAACGGCAGGAAGTGGTTTATTTCTAAAATGGTCCATAATTCGTCCGATTTCTTCTAATGTTGGCTCAATTAAATAACCAGCTTTTTCCACATTAGCATAACAGAAATTACAGTTAAAATTACAGCGATTCGTTAAGTCAATTAAAGCTAAAGAGCATGTAGATTTATGCTCTGGACAGAGTCCACAGTTATAAGGACAACCTCGTGGATCTTCAGGTGCACAATCAGCAGGATTAGCTTCTCCATCCTTATCGAATTGCCATACGATGTTTCCGTCTTTATCTTTCATTGCATGGTGAGTCCATTTGTAATATTTTGCGGAAGAGCTTATTTTGTCTTTAAAATCGCCATGTTCAGGACAATTTTTTTTCATCCATATCTCTTCATTATCATCTTCGTAAACTTCAGCTGGAATTCTTTCCATGCATTCTGGGCATATACTAAAAGTCTTTCTGAAATATTTCGCGTCTAAAACGTCTGTTCCATCTAAATGGTACATTCTAAATTTTCTCCAATTTTAAGTGTTTTATTCAAATAAGTAATTAAACAAAATTAAGTTTCAAATTATTTAAAGATTTTACTACAATTACTACAATTAACAATCTCAATAGTTCATACTCTTATTAGTATTATTTTATTAATTGTTAAAAATCATACTTTCACCCTTTCTTCTGTGAAGAAATGATGTTTTTGAACTATTTTTAATAATATAATTTTCTCATATTTTATGAAAAAATGGTTTTAACTTGAAGTAAGAGCTCTAGAAATAATTTTTTATAGTAAAAGCGAATGTAATAATCCTCTAAGATGGTATTCGAAAAAAAATAATTCCAATGGGATTATGCTTGTTTTAGGAGTGATACAATGTAGTCCCATTTTTTATTAATTTTCTCTGCTATACGTAATCTATTGAAAATCTTATACTCAAATGCTCCTATCAGGTTATACATATGCTGTACTTGTTTAAATACTTCAAAACTTTCAAATTTACTCTCGAATTCATTGATATTTTCAATATTCCATAAGATTTCGTTATAATTAATATTAATATTGGTGTCTTTCAATTTTTCTGATATTATATTAACCCAAAAATTAGCCATTTCCATAGAATAATAAAGTCCAGATGAACCAAATGGGTTTACAAATCCTGCGCTATCACCTATCAACACAGCTCCTGGATTTGGGACAAAGGTTTCTGCCATTTTAGCGTTTGGTAATTGGGTTGGTTCTTCATAATCAATATTAGCACCTTTAAAAAATTCACTAAAGCTTGGATATGAGGCTTTAATGGAATCCCAAACTTTCATTATTTCATTTTCGTTAGGAATTTTAACTGTTTTCATATTGGGAACTTGTCCCATTCTCAACATCAAACCTACTTCAGCCTTTTTATTATCTAAAGGGAAGAAATAAGCAACACTTGGAGGAAAGTATGGGGAATACTCTAAATCACCATTCCCTATAAAGAAGAATTCCAAATCAGGATGTTCTTCTAGATCATAGTTTGCATTGCTAATAAGACATTTAATTATAGAGCAATTCATCTCATTATAAGATATTCCATACTTCTTTCCAATAACTCCTTCATAACCACTACAATCTAAAATCGCATTTCCATAGATTTCCTTGACATTTCCTTCTTTTTCTCTGTACTTCACACCTATAGTTACATTTTTTCTTTCAATAGGCTCAATTACTTCACTATTCAGTAAGACTGGAACCTTTAATTCATTAGCCACCCCTACGAATCGATCAATGAATGTACGCCATTCAAAGAAATAGTGAGGATAATCCCGATATGTAGTAGTGGATTTTATATCACCAGGAGAGTGCCAAACTCGTCCACCATTAGATTTCAATCCAATTGAAGGAAGAAAGTCTTTTCCTAATACGTCATCTACTATAGGCATATAAGCCATTCCTTCCCCTCTCGGTTTTGGTCCTGCAATTTTTCCTTTTTCTAGTATAATTGTTGAAAATCCTTTCCTAGCAGCTACTATTCCAGCAGTCAAACCCGCTGGTCCAGCTCCAACTACTATAAAGTTATAAAAAGAAGTATTTTCAAGATTCATAGTAGGTAAATAATTTTTTATAGAATTAATTTGTTTCTAGAAAAGCTAGTTGCTTTTATTTTTTGATTCTTGAATTAGTATTTGGAAATTCTTTACCATATCCTCTAAATTTGAAAAGCTAGGTATATTATTTTTACCTAGTTGCTGAGAAATTTGACGAGTTTCTTCAAATTCTCCAACCAAATACAGAAAAACAGGTTTAGGATAGGTTGATATTATATCAATTAGATTATTCACATCATTTGCAGCTCTAAATTGCTTTGAGCAAAATAGCATGTTAAAAATCCCTTCTATTTCAGGTTCTTCTAATAAAATATTATAAACAGATCGAATAACATCTCTAGGATTTTTACTATTAGTCATAGCTTTTTCCATAGCTGGCCAAATATCTACAAATGCAAATTTATTTGGAGGCATCCATGGAGGAAATAATTCTACAAGAGCAACATATGCTTTCTCTCCCAAAATTGGAAGTTTTAAACCATACTGCATTGTAAGATCGGCAGAAATTGTTCCTGCTCCTCCTGATCCAAAAACTTGTGCAAGATTTCCTCGTTTTGGTAATATTTTCTTAGACTTATATAGCATAGAAAAAGTCCTGGCAAACTCAAATAATTCAAAAAAATTTCGAGCTTTAATAATTCCTGATTGTTTAATCACACCTTCTGTTAACTTGAAGTTTTCTGAAAGAGCGGCTGTATGACTTAAAGAAGAACTCTGACCTTGAGTGGTTAATCCTCCTTTAACTAAAATTATTGTTTTATTTGGCATACTCTTTGCCTTTTTACATAATTTAATGAATTTTCTCGGGTCCTTAAACGATTCAAGATACATTGCAATAACGTTTATATCAGTATCATTTAAAAAATAATCTAAAAATTCTATTTCACTTAAATCTATTTTATTTCCAATAGAACATATATACCTAAAACCAAGATTTGGATATTTGGTGGCAATATGGGTAAAATATCCCCCATTTAACATACCTGATTGACTTATAACAGCAATATTTCCTCTTTTATATTCATTAAATACTAAAAAGGATGTAAAAAAGCCGCTTTTATTTTCCTTATCACTATCAGAATCGATTCTAGTAAGACCCATACAATTAGGCCCAACAATTCTTATTTTAGAAAAAGTATCAGTTATTTCTAAAATTCGGTTACTTAATTCAACGCCTTTCTCACCAACTTCCTCGAATCCAGAAGTTTCAATAATTGCTCCTTTTATGCCTTTTTTAACACATTCTTCTAATAATTCTGGAATTAATTGATTTGGAACATAAAATATAGCGATGTCAATTTCTTCCTCAATGTCTAACACTGACTTTTTAAACTCTAACCCATGTAATTTACCTGTCGTATTAGGATTAACTGGAAATATTTTTCCATTGAAGTTATTTAACACAAGATTACTTAAAATACGATAGCCTCCCTTTAACATGTTTTTAGAAGCTCCAATAACCGCCACAGATTTAGGATTCAGAAACATATCAACAACATTATTATCATTCAAGCTTAACACGCCTTAGAAAAAAACAATTTCCTAATTAAAAAATCAATAAATTAAATATTGCTTCAGTTAAAAATTGTATTTTAATTACAATAAAACCTAAATTATTAAGAAAATATAAGAATTCTTTAAAGATTTAATTTCAATAAATAGAACTTAGGAAATCTTTAATGTAATACTTTTGTTTCTTGTCTTAAAGCATTTAATTTAGATTGGTAATCAGGACATACTTTATATTCAGGAAAACTGCATCTACTTTTTGGAAGATTACAGCCTTTAAAGAATGGACAAGAAAGAATGTGTAAATTTTGGGGTATATCTAATTTTTTTTCCATATACATGCCTCACTCCCTAGAAAAAATTAAGTGTATTAATGATCATCCAGAGATGAAAGATTAAAAAGTTATCTGTAATAAAATATTCGTTTATATATTAGGTAAAAAGGAAATTTGAATAAATCAATGTTCATTTAATTAAATCTTATTTAATCCTCCTTGATTCTTTTTAATTCAATTGTTACCGCATTCACTTTATCTATACATGTTAGCTCCACAACATCAGGATCTCCGCCCCAATCTGAAGGAAAACACCCCCCAAATTGGAGCATTATTATATATGGGAAGATATCATGATAAAAAAACCCACACAATTGTGGATTGGAGCCATATCCGCTCACCTCTATTTGGTCTCCCACTTTATGACCCGCTGAACAGGTACCTTTTACACTTTTTATTGTTCCAATAATTCGATAACCTAATTTTGGTTTTTCACTCAATATCTTTTACCTCTAAAAGTTGTTTAGTTTGAATAATAGATAATATTCAGAACTAATTTATAAAATTATTTTAGAATTAATTAAAAGGAGTTTGAAAGGTGCATCCTTTCACTCATCTACTATCTATAATTTATTATAGTAGATTCATCGTAAGTTCTCCTTGCTTTTTATGTTAAATTTTGATCTCTTCAAAACGCCGTAAAGTACAGTAATTGAAACAACAATTCCAATAGATATAATCCAATAAATACTTTCTAGCAGGTAAATTTTATCTCCTTTTTCGATCTTTTGGTAATCTTTCAAAATGATTTGTGAATTAACTATTGCTAATTTGCGGTTAAAAGAATGATAATCGTATTGCTCGTATTGTGGCTTATTATCTTTATAGTCCCATCGATGAACATGTAAAGTTTCGGCTATTAAAAGACCAGTAATTTTATCGAAAAAATAATCAGCTTCTAACATCCAAGATGCGAATGAATCTCAGGCTATCCCAAGTCCACTCCACGTATATGTTGTCGAATAATGGTAAGTTGTAAAATTAAGCAATAAGTTTTCGGTATATAACACTTCTTCAATATAGTTAAATTCTGTAGTTATTTTGTATAATCCTAATGAAAAACCCCTTGTTAAATAATCACTGAATACAACATTTTCATCTATTCGAAAAGTTTGTGGATTCCCTATATTAGAAAGGTTCAGGAATAGTTCCGTATATGTTCCATTTAAGTAAGTATCATAAAAATTATCACTTGTATCTAAAATTTCACGGGTTTTAAGAGATATTACATAAAAAAAATCATTATTAGTAGAGGTTAAATCTAAGTCATTGTAATATATATCAACTATTAAATTAGTATTCTCTCCTTCGGTGATTTTATTTAATTCCATTGCATATTTCGTCGTAGAATATCCATTTCTATCAGGATAGAATTCAATATAATATTCGAGGTAATCAATATCGTAAAAATCATCATACCATATCAATTCTTGTCCTTTAGCCGAAATTGATAATGTTGAAAAAAGTAATCCCGCTAGTATTATAAGCAAAAAGGCGGTGTGACTATACTTTGTACAGGATTCTCATTTATATATTAGTTTATCACCTTTATTTAAATCTAAATTTAAATTATTGAATTAATTGGGTAAATCAGATATTAAAAATACTTCTTAAAAAATATAACTAAAAACGTGATTTTTCTTTTAAACTATCACTCTTATTATTTAAATTAGTCATATTTTCCTTTCAATGACTCTGTCAAACTTTCTAATTTTTTTGAAATTTTTAGCTTAAAAAGATGATCCTCTTTTAAAATTTTATAATCCTTAGGTAAGGTTTCCATATTTTTCAAGTAATACTGGCGAATTTCATCTATCTTTGGCAATTCATAAATTAATTTCCCATCCGTCATTATAGGTATTAATAATGGATTTGAATTAGGAACCTCAGGTTCCTCATCCAATCTTAGTATATCTTCTTTAAACATTCCACTTTTATCAAATATCCTATTTATCTGTTTAATTCCAGGATAAGTTAATTTTTCCTCGCTAACTTTAATCTTTGGAATCTCATTATATTCTATTAGTTTATATACACCAGTTATCGTAGGATCGTCTCTTGAAGTAGCTAATTCAGTTCCTATACCGAATACGTCTATTGGCGCCTTATTATCAAGAATTTCCTTTATTTTATATTCATTCAAATCCGAACTTGCAACGATTAAAACTTTATCACACCCTTCCTTATCCAAGATATTTCGAACTTTTTTGGCGTGATCGATAAGATTACCTGAGTCAATTCTAACCCCTCTAATTTTATTGCCGAATTTGCATGATTTTCGAGCACCTTCTTCGGTGTCATATGTATCAATTAGAAAAATTGAATTTTCTTTGTAAATATCATAATAAGTATTAAAACTTTCAATCTCATTATTAAATCTTTGAACGAAACTATGAGCCATCGTTCCTGTTGAGTTAATTCCAAGTTCAAGATCAGCTATCACATTACTTGTTCCATCAAAACCAGCTATGTAACTAGCTCTAGCTGCATACACTCCAGCAAGCGGACTATGGGACCTTCTTGTTCCAAATTCAAGTAAGACTTTATTTGGGGCTATATTCCTCACTCTTGATGCTTTAGATGCAACTAATGTTTGGTAATTGATCACATTAAGTAAGTAGGTTTCAGCAAGCTGAGCATGAATCATTGGACCTTGTATTCTCATTATTGGTTCATTTGGAAAAAAATAGTCTCCTTCTTTCATCGACCAAACATTCAAATTAAATTTAAAATTCGGTAAATAATCATCGTAGAAACTTGAATCTATTTTTTTGAACACTTCTTTTTTTCTTAAATATTTTATAGTCTTTTCAGTAAATCTGGCATTTAATAAATAATATAACGCTTGTTCTAAACCAGCAAAAATCAAATAATTACGATTTTTAGGATATTGTCTTATAAATAGTTCAAAAGTGGCTTTTTCGTCATTTTCATTAATATTATTTTCAAGATTATACTGGAAAAAAGCAGCACTCATAGTCAATTGATAAAAATCCGTCGCTAAAATCATATTAAAATCATCAATATAACCAGAATTTATATTTTTCATGATTTATCTCCAACATTATTATTCAAACATAAAATAGAATCTAAAAGGTAAGTATTCATATTATTAATATTATATAGATATGAAATTAATATTGATTTATGTTATAGGATCAATCATTAATTTTAGTGATTTTTCTGATATTCTTTACAACATATAAATTTAAAAAATCATCTCTAGTTAATTTACCATTGGTAGTTATTTTGTCTCCTTCTCTTAAATTAAGTTCTTCAAATAATTTTTCACTTATTCGAATATTTAACTCGTCAATAGTTTCAATCTCTTCCTCTTTAAAATCACTTTTTTTTTGAATTCTTGGACCAAATCGAACGTGATTCAATGCTCCCAAATAATAATTGGTAACAATATCTTGAAATTGTTGTTGTTTCTTTTCCATTTTAACAAGTTCCCCTTCATAAACAGTGATACTTTGATCAAGATGTTTTATTAATTCAGCATCCTCGGAACTGGTATCTACCAAAGTTAAAACTTCTGCTTTATCTTGTTCACCTAAAATAACTGAGATTTCTATATTTTGAATTTTCTTTTCGAAATCTTCTGGTAAAATTGTCAATGTCCAATCTTTTAATTGAAAATAGTTTCGTTTTAATGATAAAATAAATCCTACCCAAAAATGGCTACAAAATCCCATATTAGCTCCAATACGGCAATCACAATCTCTTTCTGGGTTATCAATATTTTGTGGATTAATAGCTAAATAAGAGGAACTATTCCAATTAAAACCTTCGAAATCAATCTCAACTAAATGTTCTTCTTCATTTGCTATCCTAATTGCGCTTAATTTTTCTCTTTCTACCCCTTTAATTTTCTTAACTGCAAGATCCAGCGAATCTGAGATAATATCTAATTCTTTTTCTTTAATTAGTTCTTTCTGTTCTTCTTCAGATAAAAAGCTCAAAATATTTTCAATTATTTCTACTTTCTTCCATTGAGAAAATCCTTTGATATTGAAATCTCTACAAATTTGTTTCAAATCATCTACATTTAGAGATTGCAATAAATAATTTAAATAAGTTTTATCTTCTATTTTTCTACTCATCTTAAGCCCCTATAACAAGAAGAATTTTCCAAATACATTGATAATTACGTTTTTTATTATAAATTTATATTCTCATATTTATTGTTTTTGGGTTGTTCTCATGATTTTGGATTTTGTTAATAAATTAATTGAAATTGATTATATCATTGTATAAACATCCAAATTCACTTTATGAAAATTTTATAAAATCTTCAAATTTTGAAATGAAATTATTATTTTGAGATATTAATTTTATCAATATATATCTAATATTCGAAGATAAGCAAGTAGAATTATTACAATTTGAAAATAATAGCTCATTTCTCAGTAAATTCAATAACATATAAGTGGGAATCTTTTCCGAATGTAGTTTTATAATAATTTTAATTGTATGAAAAGGTTTAAATAGATGATTATACATTAGTATTCTAATTATATAAATAATTATTTGAACAAAAGTTTTACAAAAGTTACGAGGTTAAAAAAAAAAATGAGTAAACCAGATCCAGAATATCTGAAAAATTTTGGTGAAATTAAATTCGCAGAAGAAAATAGTATGAGTGCAAGTGATTTTGAGAGTTCTCTTAAAAAACATTTTAAGGAAAAGAAAAATCTACCCCGGGGACGCTACAAATTTGCTGAATTGAATAGTGAATCGGTTGATGATTTTGAAGAATCTTTCAGAAATTATTTTGAATAGAAGAATTAAAAGTTTTTTTTGTTGATTATATTTTAATGTTACTTTTTATTGAAAATTTTATTTTTTAAAATTCTTTATTACATATTTTATTTAACAATTGACAACCTCTGTTGTCTCTGATCTCTAATTTATAGGTCAAATTTTAAACGAAAATTTTTGAATTATAATCCGATTGTTTTTTACTTAATAAGACTATTCAAAATTAGAATAATCATTTATGTTGTAGGATTAAAATGGATTGGTTAAAGGAGATAGAAGAAAAATATATATCTGTAAATGGTATTAAACTACACACAGTCATTATCGGATCTGGAGAACCTCTATTATTACTTCATGGTTTTCCTGATTTCTGGTATGGTTGGAAAAATATAATCCCTAAGCTTAAGGATGATTTTGAACTGATAATTCCTGATTTAAGGGGATATAATTTATCAGATAAACCAAAAGGCATTCGGAACTACAGAATTGAACTTTTAGTTGATGATATACATGCTTTAAGCGAAAAATTAAATATAGGTAGTTTTTTCCTCGCAGGACACGATTGGGGAGCAGTTATATCATGGGCTTTTGCTGAAAAATATCCAAAAAAGGTTAAAAAGCTTGCAATACTAAATGGGCCCCATCCAAAAATTTTTCAAGAAAAATTAAGAACTGATAAGGACCAACAGAAAGCCAGTTTTTATATTTTTGAATTCCTTAAACCAGATGGGGAAAAATTCCTTTACGAAAATGATTATAAGTGGTTAAAATGGGCTGTCTTTGAAGGATTGATTAATAAAAAAGATTTTACCGAAACTGATAAACAAAAATATTTAGATGCCTGGTCTCAACCGAACGCAATATTAAGTGGTGTCAATTATTATAGGGCAAATCTTAATTTTGATGATTGGACAGGAATTATCAGCCTACCAACCTTAGTCATTCATGGTATGCAAGATAAGGCGGTATTACCTCAAGTTTTAGATGGATTATCTGAATATGTTAAGGATCTTACAGTTGTTAAGATAGATGCTTCTCATTGGGTTATGCATGATAAACCCGAACTAATTGTTGCAAATTTTCAGAAGTTCTTCAAAAATTAAAGCAGATTAAAAATTTTTTCGTTATAATTTCAAAACATAATGGTGAAAACATTTAACTAGCATCCAAAATTTCAAAATTTGATAACTAATTTTATATAATAAAATGTCAGAAACAGAACCTTGGACTTATCAACTGGATTGGTTGAATATAATTAACCTTTTAGGCTTGAAATCCATTAACCAAATACCCGAATATAAGAAACTAAAGGCTATAAAAAGACTTACTAGACTTTATAGCGAGGAAATACTTCTAAATTTAAGACCAGAAGAATTGGATGAACTCGTAGCCGACCAGTTAAGCGAATTAATGAAAAAAGAGTTAGCTTTAAATGCTCGAAAGCAACAAAAAATAGAAAAAGAAATAAAAGCAGGTATGATTCCATTTAAAAAAGGTGGGATAATCCCTATAAACTTGAATGATTTAAAAGATATTGACCCTGATATGGATCCAGAAGAATTAATTAAATTACTTTCAAAGAAATTTCTAAATGATGATGATGACGAGAATGATGATGATAAGGATAAATACGATGATGATAAATCTTTTTACTATATTTAAATAAAAAAATTAGAAAATTAGTTATAAGATTTTACGTTTTAAAAAAGCTAAGTCTACTTTTTTAATTTTTCTATAAGACAGAAAAATTATTATATATACAGCTCCAGACCATATGATCCATGATAATGATTGGTAAATGTCAATATTTAGAAAATAATTGATAAAATCTTCAATTACATAAAACCCAAAATCATTTAGATCACCAGGGAAGTCAACTGCTTTAGGATTTAACTTTATACCAATTACTTCATGATTTGAATTTGTTTTCATAGTTTCAAAGATATTTGTAATTGTTAAATTCGTTGGATCAGATAATTTTATTTTAAGAAACGTGTTTAATGGTTCATTTGTGTGGATATCACTTCCTCCTATGCATATTAAATTGTTGGATATAGCAAAATTTCTTATATCTTGATATTTACCTCCATAACTACCACCATTAATAATTTCAAAACCATCAACGCCCCAATCTCTTAACTGAGTCAAATTATATGGGACACCAAAATATCCATTTGGATTAGGATCGTAATTATAATGATTTACAGTAATATATCCTCCATTAGCCTTTATATAAGCTATAGTATCTTGAGCATTCATAGCTTTAGGGCCTCCAGGAGTATAAGATTGAAGTGGGACTAATTCTTCTGCAATCCCAAAATAATTCATATGAATATCGTTTTCATTATCAGTCCATTCCTCAGCCATGAAAACTATGAATTGAAGTTCATTCGCTTCGACAAAGTTTTGAGCCGCTGATGCACCTCTTATATTGTCGTGATCAGAAAATGCAGCACCAGAAATTCCTTGTTCTATATACCAAAGAACTCTCTCTTCTGGAGTAAGCCAACCATCAGAATAAGTAGTATGAACATGAAAATCAAATAAAAATTCATCATCGTCAAGAGGAATGATAGGTACAATTCTATGTGTAGGAAAGGGTATTGAAATTAATACTATATTGATACCCAGAAGTAAGGAACAAATTCCTACTAAATAAACAAATTCTCTTTTTATAAATTTTGAAGATCTTCTTTTTATTCTCTTTCTTACTTTTTTTTCTCTTTTCTTGGAATAATTACACTGAAGTTTAGGATGAAATAATTTAATCAAAACATATAATGTCTTAATTATAATAAGTATGATACATAAATGAACTCCAATTTGAACAGGAATCATAAAATACCTATTAACAAAAAAATATCCTTGAATTAAATAACCTGCAAGAATTATTAACCCAATAACCAATATGGTTAGCATTAAAACTTTATAAGAAAATCTAATGACATCTGCTAACGGTTTTGCTATCAATCTAAGTTTTTTAGAATGTATTATTCCTTTTCTCCTTAAAATTAAATACATTATTCGTAAAATGGGGTATATTATGATAACTAAAAATAACCAAGAGAATTCCATTTCTAAAATAAATGATAATTGAGCAATTGGTTCTAAAATATACCTTAAGGGAGGTAAAACACTCAAGTATTCCGAAGAAACATCAGTATTAGAGATATTTTCCCAAAATATCACATTTCTCCTATTAAATATGGCTAAAATTATCAGAAATAAAATCCAAATAGTAAAAACTAACGTTATAATGCTAAAAAATTTATTTTTTTTAAGAAAAGCCTTTAATGCCATAATTATATTTTTAATTATTGTTGTTTAAAAAGATCTAATTTTATAGTATTAAGTCTAAATCCAATCAATTATGAAGTAATATTAAGAAATTCATTTAGATTTTTTATAGGATCAGAAAATTTTTGATAAATTTTTACATCAACTACATGTAAAGATTTTAAGATTTCTGCTTTCAAATCTCTTTCATTCAATTTATATTTTAATAATGGTTTCCAGCCCTTCAATACAAGATATAGCATAGGTATTTCAGGATTTGAAAGATCAAGTTCATCTCCTGATCTATTCATTTCTACTTTTAGATTTTTAGTTATGTAATTTTTAATATCCTCTTTATTTTTAAAAGAATAAGGGAAATATATGGTTTTCCAGATATTTTTTCTATTAATTAATCTAAGAGAATAAACTTTTTTTTCATAGTGTGTTTTTCCCGTTATTTTAACAATAAAGACTCCTCTTTTAAAATTAGAATCAACCGAACAAGCTACCTCAGTAGACCCGGGATTATAAACCCAATCATCTAAGATGAATTGTAAATGATAATGTCCTAAAGCTAGATAATCAACTTTTTCTCTTAATGAAAGCAATTTATTATAATTAATTCCTGGTACATTTTTCATTTGTCCTTTGATTCCAAAATGTTGTAATAGAATGTAAAAAAAATTATCCTTCTTTTCTATTGCTTTTGTTATCTTCGGAATATATTCCTCTGGGTTTTCACCAAGATAATGATTACCATAAATGACAACATTTTTAATTTGGATTTTCCCTCCCATTTTATGCTTAAAGTCATAAGGTAAGTAAATTGAATTTGGAGGTGCCTCCATATTACCATCAAGAAGAATTAATAAATCTAAATTGAGTAAAAGTTTCAACCATGACTGTCCACGCTTAGAAAATTTTACTCCCCTTGAAAATTTCCGAATATCATGATTTCCTTCTATCGCTATAATAGGAATTATTCCACCAGTATAATCTTTAAAGTCTGTTAGAATATTTATAATCTTAGTTAACTTTCCAGGAAGCATTTCTAAGGATGTAAAAACATCACCACCTAATAAAATAAAGTCTGCATTATGAATTATTGAAAGACAAAAAATTTCTTGAAAAGCTCTAATAAAATCGTCTGCTCGATATTCATTTCTATACTGATGACTCCCCAAATGAGTGTCGCTTGCATGGATAAATATTGTGGTATCTTGATTTTTACTTTTGTTCTTGTTGAAATCTCCAAATAGTGCTTGAAATGAATTTTTAACTGACATTTAAAAACCAGAAAACTTCACTCAGTTATAAAATAAAAATTCTATCAGAATTTATAAATAGTTAAAGCCTGAAAAAATAGTGATTATGAAACTTCTAAATAAAAAGATTATTATTATCTTTTGAATTATTCGATTTACGTTAAAATAAAATAATTCTTATGATTAGATGCAAAATAAAGAATCAGTTTACGATATTGGCGTGATTCATGGAAGATTCCAGATACTGCATAATGATCACATGAAATATCTATTAGCAGGAAAAGAATTATGTAAACACTTTATTGTAGGGATTACAAATCCTGATCCCTTCTTAACTAAAGACCATAAATCGAATCCACATCGAAACACTTCTTTAGCCAACCCATTGACTTACTATGAACGTTATGTAATGATACGAGAAGCATTATTGGAAAAAGGTTTAAAATTATCTGAATTTTCAATCGTTCCATTTCCAATTAATCTTCCAGAACTTGTCAAATTTTATGTTCCGATGGATGCCATATTCTTTCTTACAATCTACGATGATTGGGGGCGCCAAAAAAGAAAATATTTTGAGAAATTAGGCTTAAAAATTCACATCCTATGGGAAGTTCCATTGGAGAAAAAAGGATTAAATGGTAGCGAGATTCGGGACGCTATGATAAAAGGGGAATCGTGGGAACATTTTGTACCTTCTAGTGTAGCTAAACTTGTTAAAGAATGGAATATCGTACACAGATTAAAGGAGTTCTGAATTCATTTATTCTAATAAGAAGTTTCTTAGCTTCTTAAGCATAGATTTCTTAGCATTCCCAGAAAATATGGTTATGCCTCCTCCAGCTACCACCATATGAATTACCAAGGTACTTTGATCCTTTTGTTCAAAAATTACTGTCGATGCAATAGTTGATCCCGCTCTAAAATAATATTGCTCAATAATAAATACATGGATAGTGTCTGTAGCATCTGTGAATTTACCGCTAGGTTGAAAATAATTGATAAATCTCTCAATTGTATTATTAATCTTCACACCCTCTAAAGTTAAGACGTCACTTCTCATATCCAATAAATAACTTTTTTACTATTTAAAAATTCACTTTACCCTCTCTTTAAAGACGCTAATTTTTTGCTAAAATTCCCTCAAATTGAAGTTATTTTTAAAAAAATCGTTAGATTTAAAAAAAATTAGTTTCTTAAACGCGATTTCTAGAGATTCGGAATGCTTAATCCATCATTTTGGGGCGCATATTTTAATAATAATTTTACAAGTTCTATAAATACAGTTTCAATATTATATCCCAAATTAGATGAAATTTCTATGTAAGAGGCTAAACTGTATGATTCCTTAAATAAATTTCCTTCTTCTTTAAAAACTTCTCTTGATTTTTTTAAATCAAGTTTATTCCCAACCAATATGATTGGAATATTACCAACATTTTCTTTAATAATTCGAATAATCTCGATTAAATGATATAATGTTTTAGAATTTGTAATATCAAAAATTAAAATGGCTCCTAAGGAACCTTTTATATAGGTTGGTATTAAAAACTGAAATCTTTCCTCACTTGTGATATGCCAAATTTGTAAATTAATGGTATTTTCATCAACCATAATCTTTTTAAGGAAAAAGTCTGCTCCAACAATTAATTCCCTATCTGACTTTGTAGAAAATGAACTAGTTTCTGTCTGATCAATTAATTCTACAGAATAATCAAAGTTATTGAATAAATTAATTAATTCTAGAGCCGTTCCATGAACCTTAAAAAAATCTTTTGCTATCTCTGTCTTGATAGAACCTCTACATACTACTTTTGATCCATTATAATCAAATATAAAAGATAACCAATCAATCTCAGGTGATATTTTTATTTTAAATCCGAATGCTTTTTGTATATCCGGATTTATAAATAATTCTGCGTTAATAATCTTATTACTGTATTTGTGTAAGGCGTTATCGTAAATATTTTTAATTTCATTCATTATGGAACTTATAGTATATTTTTTATCGAATTTTTTTCTTATACTATAATATATTGTATCAGAGAATGGGCTCCTCATTTCTTCTATTTCATCGTCTACATGTATGGGAGTCTTAGCATACTTCTTAAGAAAAGTACTGGTTCCTACACCCTCTTGACCATAGATAATTATTTTGAAGTTCATTAATTTTTTCGAGATTTAATATTAATAATTAGTATTTTACAAGCTTAGTATATAATTATTTTTAATTGTGGTTCTAATGAAACATTATACTATGGTCATATTAAAACTATGAGCTATATTTGAAATAAAATTAAAAAAAATTACAATTTAAATAGTAAGGAAAAATGAGAAACGAAGATTTAATGAAACTTTTAGGAGGTATTGGAGGGGCAATATCATTAATAGAAGCAATAATGGGGTTTGATCAACGAAATTTAGATACTGTAAAGATAATTACGTTAATTGTTGCTATAGTTATTGCTGTCATTTTATTATTGAGTATAATTCGACCAAACAATCCTATTCCTCTGAATTGGATACTATTTGTAGTTTTAGGAATAATCATGATAATTTATACTAGTATAATTGGAGGAATATTAGTGCTAATAGGAGGGTTTGTAGGATATACCGAACGATAATTGAATTTAAATTAGGATAAAAAATCTGGAATAAAAAGTAAATAAAAAAAGATTAAATTATTTTTTTCTACGTTTAGGTTCTATTTTCTTAATAATTATTGACTCAGCATGTATCTTGCAATTCTTTAGAATCACTTTAAAGCCACCTGCTCCGCCAACGCCAGGAATAGTCATTCCGATGGTTCCCATTGGTACCATGGCGCCTTCCTCTGCCCACTCCTCCTCCTCTTCCTCCATTGCTTCAAGCTCTGCCCATGTCTCAACAACAGGATGATCCTTCTCCTTAAGCCAGTCTTTTAGCTGGTTGATGTCTTGAACCTCCTCTTCCGTTGCAATCTTTGGCAATAAGTCTTGTGGGAGTAATTCTCCAATTCTATCTTTAACAGCTTTAGGCATCCAGACTATTGTTTCTATACCGCCGTCGTATTTTTGATATTTAGGACTTGCGATGTACTGGATACTCACGCCATTGAAACCAGGCATTTGTTTTCCTCCCCCAGTTTGGTTGGCCATAGCTGAGAAAGGTAAGCCATTTATCGCGACTTCACCGTAGTTGCGATCAACAATTCCATGACCATTCACTTCAGGAATGTAGAAATCTATTGCCTCAAAACAGCCACATGAGGTATGAGGGAACTCCATTCCACTGTAAAGATAAATTCTTTCAATCTCACCAAGTGAGCGTTTCTTAATCATTTCATTTACACCAGAAAATTCTCCAGCCAGCTCATTTAGGCATTCACCAGGTGGTACCTCATAGATAGGGCCTTTAGGATCCACTTTTGCCGCGGCTCTGGCGTCAAACCAATTTATTGAACCACATAATGAAGTTCTATCAGGTGTTATACAGCATGCATGTGTAGGAGCAAAAGATTGACACAAAACACATCCATAGAACATATTTACATCTTCATCATGGATAGTTCTCGCTCTTTCATCTCTCTTATTGTAGATTTCCAATGCCATATTGTAAGGCTTTTCAATTTCTTTTGCGTCAGTATAGAAAGTGACTTGAGCTTGTTCTATAATTGGTAATTCTGCCTTATATAGTCTAATTAAAATTGTTCCAAGCAAATCGAAAGAATTTAAACCTTTCTCAAAGGCGGATTTTGAAATACGCATCCAGTTAGTATAACGTTGATTTAAGTGCATAATACCATTTACAAAGTTGCAAAATTCATGAACTCTCCTTTCAAATACGGCTTCTAAGTCTTCTTCTAATTCAGGTCCAGCAACTTCTACTAAAATTCCAATAGGATATCTTTCTCCTTCTTTCATGTCCTTAATATCAGGACCATGAAGTGTAACTTGACCATCCTTGATCTCTTTAGGTGATTTAACTCTAACTAATTCAAAGTGTTTCTCAATTTTAGGTCCGCCGAGTTCAACAAACATTTGATTTGCCCTGATACGTTCTCCCTCATATACTGGACCAACATCTACAGGCATATCTGAAAAACTCATATTATATTTCTCCTCATAAAAATAGTTATTATTTTATTTAATTACAATAATTCAATTAATTTTTCTAAAAACTCTTTCCAATCATTATCACTAAAGTTAGGCAAGCTAAAACGCGCATTTGGATGTGCATATTTATCTAATTCAATAGTTCTTACCCAGTTTGAGAAATTCTTAATACGACTTAGGGTTTGACTCACATAAAATACAAGATGTCCCCCAAAAATAGCCATATTATATTGACCTTTTCCATCCAATCCTTCCCAATCTTTATCAACTAGTCTTCCTGTGATATTAATTAGGGACATTTCCCAAAGTTTATTTAAATCAACTTTTTCTTTTAAATACTTGTAGGTATGTCCAGTAGCAACGACATGACAATCTAGCTTCTTTGCAATTTCGATATAATAATCAGCAACTTTCTTGCCATCAAGTTCCCAAGTTAAGGATTCAGCTCCTATAACAAGGACTTTATTCTTTGGAGCCTTTAGAATGTTAGCCATAACTTGCGGTTCAAAAACAGTTGTACCCATCTCTGGTCCGGGAATATTCGCTTTTTGATATGGTCTTGCCATAATTCCACCAATTTCCTCTGTTTAAGTTTTTACATATATATTTTAAAATAATTGTTATATTTTAAATTATTAAGCCTATTTTAAAAAATTTAGTTTTATTTAATTAAAGCAGAGTTAAAGCAAATATATTTAAAAATTTAGAGAAAAGTTTAATATGTGTGAATTTAAAATTATTAAGAAAAACGATGGTTCTCAGATATTAGAAGATATTGTTATATTATCCTACAATAAAAATTATGAATTGATATGTAAAGATGTGTTAGGAATAGGAGAAACTTTAAAATCAACCTTAATTCTGGACGTAAATACGTTAAATCAAACATGTACGGTACTAGAACATTCTCTTATTGGGGATTTCATTAAATTACTCAATAGCATGAATGATAATTCAGCTACAAAGGAACAAATAGAAACACTCCAAAATGAATTAGAAGCCATCAAAAAAACAATATAACAGTAGAAGGTACTCATCCATAGTAGGATAATTAAAAAATAAAAAAAATAGACGAGAAAGTCTCCTGATTTTCTCCTGGTTATTTGGTTTTATCTTGAATTATTTCTTAGGCGGAATTACTTCAATTTCAATAGATGATACATTAGTTTGAGTATTATCTTCATTAGTTATTATCTCGGTACTAATTTTTATCTCTCCATAAGTACTCCCGCGAACAAATTTATTAATAAGAATTTCGGCTACATCTACTGCTCTAGAGATTGATCTACCCCGAGCAAGAAGTCTTACCGGTTTATCATTTAAAATAACCATTGCTGCCATGACATAACTCATAGATTTCTTTTTGCCAATAAAGACTTTTTCTGTATCATCTACAACCTTCTTTTTCTTAGCCACTTTCTTTCACCTATAAATAGATTGCTTTTAAATATTCTTTAATAAGATTTTCAGCTTTTTTAGTCAAAGGTTTGTTTTTAATAAAATCACATATGTATAGGTCGTTATGGATTATAAACTTAAACCATGATTTAAAGATTATGTAAAATTAATCAAGAAATAAATAAATCATGGAATTATTTTTAATTAAGAATCCCATCCCCCTATTGCTCTAGCTTCTTCAATATCCTTTTCTACACGCTCCTTAAGAGCTACATAATCGGTTTTGGCCACACGATTGAGCGGAAATTCATCTAGAAACACAACTAAGGATGGTCTTTTATAAGCAGCGATCCCTTTACAATGTTCAAACACCTCTTTTTCAGTTAAACTTTGCCCCTCTCTTAATTTTATATAAACAACAACACCCTCTGTGAATATTTCATGTTTAGCTCCAATAACACCAACAAACTCAACTTGAGGCAATTCAGCAATAAATGTCTCAACTTCGGGTGGAAAAACTTGAAATCCTTTAGGTTTGATAAGAAATTTTCTACGACCAGAAAGATGGAGACCCTTGCTATCAATAAAACCCATATCTCCAGTATAAAGATATCCATCAGTAGATAATGTTTTTCTTGTTGCTTCTTCATTACCAAAATAACCAAGAAAAGTTTGGGGACCTTTATAACATATTTCACCGATTTCTCCTTCTGGAAGTTCATTACCTGCATTCCCCTCCTCTTTCATAGGCTTTCTAATAGTCATGGGGTAAATTGGGAAATCATAACCTAATGTTCCAGTAAATTCATCCAGAGTGAGGTCAGTTGGAGTATATGAACAAAATCCAGAACTTTCAGTTAATCCTAAACCAGTAAATAAATTTGGAGCCATTTCAGATAATTTTTCAAGGAATGGTTTATCAACAGGTTGACCAGCGGCAATAGCAAATTTAAGTGAACTTAAATCATATTCATTATAATTCGGTAATCTCCATTCCATTACAAATAAAGCGGGGATTTGACCCATTATAGTAATTTTATATTTTTGAATAGCATCAAGGGTTTTTGCGGGATCAAAAATATGAAGCACCACACAGGCTCCTCCTATAAATAATGGTGTCATTAATTGTTCTGTAGTTCCTCCAACATGAGACGGAGGAAGGTTTACTAGCATAATGTCATTAGAGTCTGCTTTAAGTCCTTTAGATAAACACAGATTTTGACATGTAATTCCCAGATTTGTGAGCATAGCAGGTTTAGGAAAGCCTGTACTCCCTGTAGTAAAAACAATCATAATAGGGTCATTTTCACTAACTCTAGCACATTCCTCATTAAACTCTTTCATAGTTTCAGGTTTTTTAGTAGCTTCAGACATTTCATTTTTTGCTTCCTCAACAATCTGATATGCGGGAATTATCCCTTTTCTATATTTATCGTCAGGTGTGCTGAATTGTACTACATATTGTATCCAAGGATTATTTTTCATAACTGCTGCACCAATCATTCCGAAATTTGCTACAGACGTCTTTCCTAAATGGCAATACATTTTTGCTTTTTCTTTTAATAATTCTAAGCACTTAATAATTTCTGGAGGTTTCAATCTAAGGTCTAATGGTGTCCAAATTACACCTAGTTTTGCGCACGCATATCCTAAAATAATATGTTCATACAGAAAAGGTAATGAGGTTATTATGATGTCTCCTTTTCTAAATCCCATATTGAAAAGTTTAAATGCCATAATATTAATTGCTTCATTAAACTCTTTAAAAGATACTTCCTTACTGGTGTCATATATAATAAGTGCTTTTTTATTGGGGCATTCTTTAGCCCATTTTTCTATAACTCCCACAATTGAATGAGGATATTCATTAAATTCTTCCCAAGAAATTACTTTTCATCTCCTTAATATTTTCATGTATTTATAATAAAGTATTTTAATAAGATAAAAAACATTTATGGTTTCCAATTAAACTTTTCTCGTATATTATAAATCATTTCGTCTTTTTTTTCAAATTTATACCAGTCAGAACCTATTTTTTCTAACTCATAACCTTCTTTGAAATTTTTATCAAGTAGATGATTACTTAATAACTTGATTGCATTTATAACAGTTTGATTTTTTGAGTAAAGAAATTTTGCTTTCTCCATGGCAAAATTCATAAGATCTTCTTTTGAATCAACAATCTGATCAATTAGACCTATTTCTAAAGCCTTTGAAGCATCTAATTTTTCTGAAAACATGAGCATTTTCTTAGTCCAAGATATTCCTATTATTTTAGAAAATAAAATAACACACCCTGTACCTGGAAATATGGCAGAATTAATTTCAGGCATTTGAAAGAAACTGTCTTTTATAGCGATGCGGTAATCACAGCAGACCAAAAATACAACCCCTTCCCCCAATGTGCGCCCATTAATAGCACAAATAGAAGGTTTACCATTATATAATAATTCACAAACTTGAGCAGCTAGTTGTTCTAATTTTTTTACGCCTTCATAATCATAGGACGTCACAGCACGTAAATCCATCCCTGTGCTAAAACTATCTCCATTTGCGGTAAGTATCACCCCTTTAATTTTTTCATTTTGTTGGCAATGAATTAATGCATTTTTCAGATATTCTAATTGTTCAATTGTAAAAGAGTTAGATCTATGAATTCTATTAAGGATTATAATACCAAACCGTCGTTTAATTGAAAATTCAATATATTCACCCAAATTTAATTTATTAGAAGACATAAATAAGATTAATTTTCACTTAATAAAAAAGAATAATAATTTGAATAGCAATAGAGATTTATAGAATAAGAAGCAAAAAAAACATATTTATACCTAGCTTTATCAAATGTCTGCTAAAATTACAGATTATATGGAAGAGGATTCAGAAATTCTAAAAATAAAAGATTTAATCAAAGTAACTAATTTAAAGAAGACTTTTTCTCAGATTAACCAAAACCTTTATGGAAAATTAAAGTATACAGATACTGATACTAGATCAAGGTCTAAAGAAATTATAAATTTACTTTTGTGCAAAATAATTGATGAAAAGAACAAATCTTCCGCAGAACCTGTTGATTTCTGTATAAAAAAAGGGGAAAATGAATACACTTTATTTTTGAGAATCCAAGATTTTTTTAATAGAAATGTTAAGGAGAAATACAAAGATATAATCGGTAAGGATGAAAAAATTAATCTAAACCAAGAATTAGTCTATCTAGTTGTAAAAGAATTACAAAATATTTCACTCTTACATTCTTCTCGAGACATTTTGAGTGATGCTTTTGAAATCTTCGTAAGTAAGATACTAAAGGATGAGGGAGGGCAATTTTTTACACCCTTTAATGTAATAAAATTTATGGTAAATTATTTAAATCCAGAAATAGATAATAAAATTTTGGATCCTGCTTGCGGTCATGGAGGTTTTTTACTTGAAAGTAAAGATTTACTTTGGCTAAAAATTGAAAAAAAGTTTAGAGCGGATGAAAAAAATATTGAAGAGAAGAAGTTTGGAGTTATTTCTAATTTATATGGTATAGATAAAGACTCGTTTTTAGTCAAGCTATGTAAATTATATTTAGAGATTCTGAGTGGTGAAAAATCTTATATATTTTGTGAAGATTCCTTAGATGTAAAAGGATATCATGCTGAAGCAGGGAAGATAATAAAAGAAAACTCTTTTGACTATATTATAACTAATCCTCCTTTTGGTTCTAAAATTCCAATTAATGATAAGTCTATTTTATCCAATTATCAATTTGGACATATATGGAAAAATACCAGAAATAAATGGGTAATGCAAAATAAACTTGTTAAACAACAACCACCACAAATTTTGTTTATTGAAAGATGTGTCCAATTACTTAAAAATGGAGGGAAATTGGGAATAGTTTTACCAGAAGGAATATTTGGTAATCCAACAGATAGGTATATCTGGGAATATTTAAACTCAAATGGTCAAATTTTAGGGGTTATTTCATTAGATCAAAACACATTTCAGCCTTATACATGTAATAAAGCTAGTATTTTATTTTTTCAGAAACTTAAAAATGTACCAGAAGACTACACGATTGATTTTGCTATTATAGATAATGTTGGTCATAATAAAGATGGAAAAGTATTATACAAACTAAATAAGGATGGTAGTAAAAAACTTGATTCAGATGGAAAGCCAACCATTAATGACGAGTTATTAGATTTACATTTAGAATTAATAAATGGTGAAGATTTTGATTATTTCAAAAACCAAAAGATATTTAAAATTAAAAGAAGTCAAATAAAAAATGAAATTTTTATACCAAGTTATTATACGGGAGTTGAAAAAACACTCAAATCATTATCTACTAAAAAAGATGTAATATTAACTACTTTTGGAGATTTAATTGAACAAAACATAATCTATACTAATAAAAATGGGTATCTTCCCCGTGGAGATGAAATTGGTTCTCATGTTTATGGATTAGGGGGAATTCCTTTTATACGTACGAGTGAAATTCATAATTGGGAGGTAAATCTCGATTCAAATAAAAAAACTTCGGAAGAAGTTTATGAGTTATATAAAGATAAACAAAACATTGAATCAGGAGATATTCTTTTAGTTAAAGATGGAGGACCTAACTTAATTGGAAAGACAGCATATATTACAGAATTGGATACAAAAATTATCATCCAAAGCCATATTTATCAAATTAAAGCACTTGAAAATGATAATGCTATTGATTCATACTTATTATTATACCTTATTAATCTTGATATCGTTCAGAAGCAAATTCAAGCAATTACATTTGTACAAGGAACAATAGCAACAATAGGTAATCGTATCATGGAAGTTGCTTTGCCTTTACCATCCGATATTAACAAAAGGAAGAAAATTTCAAACTATGTAAAAGAGATTATAGAAAAGAAAATTGAAATTAGGAAAAAAATTAATAAGTTAAATATGTTCTCCTCTAATATTTCGTGAAGAAACCATGAAGATCGAAAATTTTTCCTTACAATTTTATGAAGATGTTGTAGAGATCTGGAAAAGAACTGGAATTAGTATTACATCTTCAGATACCAAAGATGAACTTAATGTAATGTTAAATAGAAACCCGGATCTTTGCTTAATTGCTAAAATAGATGAAAAAGTAATAGGTGTAATAATGGGTGGTTTTGATGGTAGAAGAGGGTATGTGCATCATTTAGCTATTGACCCAGAATATCAGAAAAAAGGATATGGTACATTATTAATGGATGAGTTAATAGAAAGATTTCAACAAAAAAGAGTTCATAAAATACATCTATTCATCGAAAAGCGCAATGAAGAGGTTATAGCTTTTTATGCTAAATTAGGCTGGGAGATTAGAACAGATCTAGTTATGATGAGCTTTATCCCAGATAAAAAATTATATATACCAAAAATTTAATGTATTGAATATAAAATGTCGTTATTTGAAATATTGAGTTGGATTAGCTTTCTAACTCTTAACCTGAGTATTTTTCTAACTTTCTTCTTTTACATATTAAGTGTTATACCTGTAACTCTTGAAGAGAAGATTGGAGAAAGATCATGGAAATTATGTGCTATTTTTAGGATTATATCAGATATTTTATTTTTAATTCTAATTGTCTCAATTTTAATGTGGATTTGGTTTCCGATTTCTGTTCTTAATTGGAGAATTTCAGAAAATTATCTCTTTTTAATAGCTACTGCAGTATTGATTGCGATTCCAAGTTTCTATATCTTAATAAGAGCATTGAAAGATGCTGGAAGAGAAACTGTAGAAACATCCAAAGAAACCCAAATGTATGGAGGGATTTATAAACATATAAGACACCCTCAAATCTCAGGGTCTATACTAATGTTTTTTATATTCTGTTTAATATTAAATTCTCTATTTTATTTGATCTGGATAATATTATTAATGTTACTTATTACTCCGATCGTAATATATTTTGAGGAAAAAGATTTAATAAAAAGATATGGTGAGAGTTATCTATTTTATAGAAAGAATACAGGAGCTTTAATCCCAAGATTTTGGAGTAAAGTAAAAGGATAACAGGGTAATTATTTATCCCTCGTTTTTCCATTGTTTTTAAAATGTTTTAAATCTATTGCTTGATTAGGACATCTATGGTAACATACTGAACATCCTCGGCAGGATTTATTAGATTTAACGGTTATTGCTATACCTTTATCATTAAACATTCTAATATTTAAAGGACAAAATTTTATGCAAGTACCACATGATTTACACTTTTCTAAAATAGTAGTAGCTTTATATACTATCTCAGATAATTCTTTTATTTTTTCTCGTAATTCATTTGAAGCAGCCTTCATATCTGAGATCAAATTTTAAAAAGAAAGATATTTTAAAAAAATTAGTATTTATTAGACCAATTATGAAATTTTAGAGCATAAACCCTTTAAGATTTTTTCAGCTCCCTTTGAGAAACTAGTAATAATGTCACCTACATCCATTATAGAATTGATTAATCCACATGTTTGACCTACTGGTATTGCTCCATTTTCTACATCACCTTTTGTGTAAACAACTTCATATGCATAAAGATCCTTTAAATATTCATTCATTTCATAAGCTAGTTCTTGGGAGACCTTTTGTTCTTTTGTCATGATTTCTCCATGTTCCAAAGAATATTTATTTTTTAATAATCTTATTGGCCCAAACCCTCCTGTAGTTAGTAATGTATCCCGAGCAGTCGCTGGAGGGATAAGAGCTTTATAATTAGGATGAAATTCACTTTCCTTTGAAGCAATAAACCTGGTACCCATAGCAACGGCATCAGCACCCATAGCTAATCCAGAAGCTACACCTTCTGGGCTAGAAATACCACCACATGCTATTACAGGTTTATCTGGATATTTTATGACTGCTTGTTGAACTAAAACAAGAGTACTAATCCCTTCATAACTTTGATGTCCACCACCTTCTGTACCCGTAGCAACAATTCCATCACATCCAGAACCAACAATTTTATCAATCAACCACAAGGCTGGCCCAACATGAAAATGTTTTATTTGAGGAGCCTTTTGTTTTAATAATTGACTTGCGAAACGAGGACTTCCGGCGCTTGTTAATATATACACTAATTGTTCTCGTAATTTAGAATTTTCTTTGCACCATTGGGTCATTTTTCTTAACATAATTTTATGATCAGTTTGAATTCGGGCAGTACGAACATTTACACCAAAGGGTTTATCAGTATGCTCAATCACATATTCTAATTGTTGTTTCATATCCTGGAGAGAATTTTTTCCCCTTAACGTAGCATGACTTACAACTCCAAGTCCACCTGCTTCTGAAACAGCGATAGACAACTCAGTTGTATAAAAGGGACCCATCGGTGCACTTAATATGGGATACTTTATTCCAAACATTTCTGTTATTCGTGTTTTGATCATTTTTTCAATCACTCTTATATTATCATAATTATAATTAATATTACTATTTTGGACTTAAAAAAACTATCCACTTTCTATGTCTATATCGTATTAAATTCCAAGAAATTGTATTTTTCTTATTCTTTCTTAAATAGATGAAAAAAATTGATAGTTTAAATTAGTAAAATATGATTTATGTTTAACGGAAGAAAAATCTAGGGATAATAAGTCATGAGTCTAGTTGATAATAAAGTATTACAGTTTGTGGATAAAATAAGATTTTCAATAAGAGATGAGACAATACCTCCAAGGATTACTAAAGCTATTAGAATGTTTAAAAAAGAGTCAAATCTACTTTATATTGATAAAGATATTGAATCACTTCGTGCAATAGTTAAATCACAAACACATCCAGATAAATTGGAATATGCAATATTGCTTAATAGTGATGGAAACTTTTTCTATGGTACTCAAAATCTATATCCATGTGGTGGCCTTACAGATATCACAAAAGCAGTTAGATATGGACAATCTTTAATTAAAAACCCAAAAAAAGCTATTATGGTTATAATTAGTGATTTTTATGAGGGTAGAGGTTATGATCAATTAACTAAAGCATTAAAACAAGTATTGGAAGGACAAACAAAAATTTTAGGAATTGCTGCTCTTGGCTATAATAGTAAGCCTATGTATGATCGTGCATATGCTAAAAAGATAAACCAAATGGGTATTGATGTCATTGCATGTACCCCAAAAAATCTTCCAGAATTGATTGCTAAATTAATGAAATGATTTGAAGGAATATTAGTATGCCATCGTATCTTCAGGAATTAATGAAACAGGTCGCCAATCAATTTCATTTTTATAAGTATGTATTGTGATATTCGCCCGTTCCGGTTGAAATCTCCTACCGTAATTCTTTTTTTCCGAACTGGGGATGTAAGAACCAAGAAGGCAAGTTAAAGTTAAATTATTCGAGGTCAGGGCTATAAAGAAAGATTTATTTTGATTTCGTGGAAGATATCCTAATTTTTTGTCATTATGCCAGACGCTTACCGCGAATTTATCATATCTATTATTTGGTTCTGCTCTTAATTCTAAAAGGGTTTTCGTTGGTAATTTAGATAAATATTTTCCATTCTTTGTATAATAAATACCAACAATCTCTAGATGATAATAATTATTTTCCATTAAGTATTTATTCTGGAGATATGACATAATTTTAGCCTCTAAGTTCTTTTAATGATGATTACAATTAAAAAACTTAGAGTCTTTACAATCATAAATTTTTTTTTATATAAAAAACAAATTCCAGAAAAATTCTGAAAGTAAAATTATATTTCTTTTTTTATGAGAAAATTTAACAATTAAATACTTTTTTAACGAAATTAAATTTAATTCATTAAAATATTAAAAAAACAAAGTAATAATACTTTTAGTAGTGAAAAATAATAATGCATAAAAAAATAGCTATAATCGGAATTGGAATAACACCATTTAAAGCTCGATACTTAGATAAAACATATTTTGAACTTGCATATGATGCCACAAAATTAGCGCTTGAAGATGCTAATAAAAATGGAGCTGAAATAACTCACAAAAACCTTCAATCTACTGTTTATGGGATATATAACGAGTTATTTGAACGGCAATTTATGCCTGATATTTTTATCAATTCTTATTTAGGGATGAATAATAAGCCAGGTACTAGAATAGCGACAGGTGGTGCGACAGGAGGATATACTGTAAGAATGGCATATGCAGAAGTAGCATCTGGAATATCAGATCTATGTCTTTGTTTAGGTGTAGAGAAATGTAATGACTGTTATGATGAACAGACAGGAACTACAACTCCAGAAGTATTAAATGCTATTGCATATTCTGCCGACATGACTTATGAATATCCTATGGGTATGATGGCGGCGAGTTCTTATGTTACTATGGTGAACGCCCATTTTGAAGAATTTGGGAATCCAACAGAAGAGCAAATGGCTTTAGTATCTGTCAAAAATCATGGTAATGCTATGAATAATCCAAAAGCACAATCTCCAATGAAAATTACTGTTGAAGATGTGATGAATTCGAGAATTATTTGCTATCCTTTTAAAATGCTAGATTGTTGTCTTTACTCGGAAGCTTCAGCAGCATTGATTTTAGCTAATGAAGAAAAAGTAAAAGAATTAAAAGTCGAAAATCCAATTTGGATTACAGGAGTAGGCGCAGCAAATACAGATTGTTTTATAGGGAATAGAGAAGATATGGGTCGTCTTTATTCAAATATCTATGCAGCAAAAGCAGCATATAAAATGGCGGATTTAGATTACGATAAGATTAAAGATCAAATAGATTGCGCTGAACTGCACGATGCATTTTCAGGACAAGAAGTGATTTCATATGAAGAGTTAGGTTTCGTACCTTTCGGAGAAGGTGGAAAATGGATTGAATCAGGAGGTCCTTTTATAGATGGAGAAATGCCATGTTGCCCATGTGGAGGATTAATAGGCTGTGGTCATGCAGTGGGAGCGACAGGAATAATGTCAACGGGAGAAGCAGCACTTCAATTAAGAGGTGATGCAGGTAAACATCAACTTAAAACAATTGAAAAGGGAAGGGCGATCTCCCATTCAATAGGTGGTCCTGGAGCTGCATATGCTGCAGTAATAATAATGACAAATGAGGAGGGATTGAAAAAACCATGAGTGAAAAATTCGAAGATCACCAAATACGTGATAAGATTCAAATTGATTATAAATATACTATGGGAGGTCAATCGAAATTTTTCATTGAATTAATGAAAAATAAAAAGCTTCATGGAACTAAATGTGCAAAATGCGGAAAAATATGGATGCCTCCGAGGAAACATTGTTCTGAGTGTTATACTCCAGCTGAATGGGTTGAAATGCCTCATACAGGGACTATTGAAGTTAGTACGATCGTATGGTATGGGGCTGCAGAATTTATTAAAAATGTACCCTATGGATGTGGCTTTATTAAGTTAGATGGAGCTGATAACTCATTATTTCAAGGGATATTTTCAGAAAACTTAGTACCTTCGAAAATTAAGAAAGGACGTCGTGTGAGAGCAGTATTTAAAAAGTCAGATGAAAGGGAAGGAAAAATGACTGATTTTTTCTTTGTACCAGAAGATGAATACGAGACATGGGCAAATAAACCTGAATTTGAAGGAGGTGAATAATAAATGGGTGTAGCAAAAGAAAATTTTGATAAGATTGCTGAAAAAATGAATATAAATCCAAAAGTAGACCAAGTATTTATAACGGATATTGCAGGAAAACCAATAGATTGGGATATGGTTTTTCAATTTAATTTGGATAATGAAGACCCCTTTTTTGTTGAAATTAAAACGAGAAAAGTAAAAATATTTGATGGAAAGGCTTCAGAACCGGATGTTGTCATGACTGGGAATATTAATGCAGTAGTAAGAATTTGTGAGGGAAAAGGTGATTTTACTCATGCCATTAGTCGTGAGGAAATAACTGTAGAAAAAGGTAAAATTATAGAAGTTATACGTTTGACCCGAGCCATTACAACAGCACTTAGAACAAAATAATTTTTTCTACTCTTTTTTTGTTGTCTATATAAAGCGGCTTATTTATCAAAATATACCGTGGTTGTCTATTTCATTGAGGTGCGGGACTTCTTTTGTGAAGCCTATGTCACGATTTCCGAATAAACTAGACCAATGATAACCTATTTTCTTATTTGTCTAATCTTTTTAGTTACAATTTCAATGATTTCAAAATTATTGGGCCTCATGCACAAAAGAACAAGTTTCAGGTTCGTATCAAGAACAAGAATCTCTGATCTACTGAAAATAGAGGAATATGAAGAAAATAAACTAAAATTTAATTTTTTTTTTACTTTTTTAAAGAATTATTTTTAATATAATTTAGAATGTTATTCTCCTTTTTTTAATTTAGAAAATCTTAAAAAGTGAAGATTAAAATTGAAAAACTATTTATGCTCATAAACTTTAATCAATCAAAAATGAACTTTTAAAAATAAATAGAGCAAAATAATTAATTAAATAAAAAAATAAAAGTGAACGTAAATGAGTAAAGAAAGATTTTGGACAAAAACATATGATTCTCATGTTCCTAAAACATTAGAATACCCTAGAGAAGATTTGGGTACAATTTCAGCAAGAGCAATGGAAAAATATGGTGATAGAGTCGGATTTTATTTTATGGACAATGAAATCCTTTTTAAAGATGTACTAAAGAAGGCTCAAGCATTTGCGACATTTCTACAGAATAATGGTTTGAAGAAAGGCGATGTGGTTGCCATGAATATTCCAAATTCACCTCAATATTTATTTACTTTATATGGTACGTTTATGGCAGGTGGAGTATCGACGGGATTATCACCCCTATTAAGTCCTGTCGAGATGGCGTATCAATTAAATGATTGTAAGGCAAAATTTGTAGTGACAATGGATATAGTCTATGAAAAAGTATTTCCGAAATTTCTAGAAAAAGTACCAAGTTTAGAAGTTATAGTTCCAACAAATATTTCAGAATACATGGGTTTTTCAGGTTTTAAGGTTTTCATGGGGAAATTAATTGGCAAAATACCAAAAGGAAAAATGAATCCATGGCCTGGTAAGAAGGTAGTTCCATTTCTAGAAGCTATGGACACTCCTATAAATATTAAAAAGGTTGATATTGATGCTAAAAATGATTTAGCTTTAATTCAATATACTGGTGGAACCACTGGCACTCCTAAGGGCACTGAAATAACTCATTATAATTTAGCAGCTAATATGCATCAATTTGACACATGGCTTAATAGAGAAAAAGGAACAGATATTACTATGAGTGCTTTCCCATATTTTCATATAGCTGGCCTTTTTATTGGTCTTTTTCTTACATATATTGGGTCTTCTCATATTATCATTGCTAATCCACGAGATACGGATCATATGATTAAAGAAATAACTGAAAGAAAACCAACTTGTTTTGGAAATGTGCCCACCCTATTCTTAATGATTCAGAAAAATCCAAAATCAAAGAATATTCCACCTGAAATTTTGGAAAACATAGAATTGTGGGTTAGTGGAGCTGCTCCTTTTCCAGCAGAGGCAGTAAGAGATTTCGAAAAAGATTTTTATTCACAAAATAAGTTTGTTGAAGTATATGGAATGACGGAATCTGCTGTTTTAGCTACAGTTAATCCTGCTTTGGGTAAGAAAAAGATTGGTTCTGTAGGACTTCCTTTACCAGATACAGATGTAAAGCTTGTTGATGTTGAAACTGGTAAAGAAGTACCTATTGGCCAACCAGGAGAAATACTACTGAAAGGACCTCAAATTACTAAAAGGTACTACAATAAACCTGATGCTACTGCGAAAACTTATATCGACGGATGGCTACACACAGGAGATGTAGGTGTATTTGATGAAGATGGGTATTTGACGATAGTAGATAGAACTAAGGATATGTTAGTTGTAAGTGGATTTAAAGTATATAGTGTACATGTAGAAGATGTTTTGACTAAACATCCAGATATTCAATTAGTAGCGATAATTGGTGTTCCTAATCCTGATCGTCCTGGGGCAGAGATTGTTAAAGCAGTTGTTCAATTAAAGGAAGGAGTTAATCCTACTGATGATGTTAAAGCCTCAATACAAAAGTATGCTGAAGAAAATCTAGCAAAATATGAAGTTCCAAAAATTTGGGAATTTTCCGAAGAATTACCTACAACTATGGTAGGAAAAGTTTTGAAAAGGGCACTTCGTGAAGAAGGGAAGGAAGAATCAAATTAAATTAAAATTTTTTATTATTATTAAATTTTCCATTTTAATTTTAAGGTTTAAATTGAAGAAAACTTAAATCTTATTCAATAAAGTTCTTGAAAAGTAAAATGACTATTGAAGATTTTGAAGATATTATTTATGAAAAAGAAGAAAACGGTATTTGTACAGTTATAATATCCAAACCAGAAGCAAGAAATGCTGTGACTTACATAACTTTTTTAGAGATATATAAAGTTTTAGAAGATATGGAAAAGGATAAGAATGCTAAAGTTCTTATAATAACTGGTGATCCCAAAGGAAATGCTTTCACTTCTGGTGGCTATTTCAAACCGGAAATGTTTGAAAAAATGAAAAAATATCCTGAAATTGATATTATGGATATTGCCCAAAAAAAATTATGTATGAAATTATGGGATTTTAGTAAGCCAGTCATCGTTGCAATTAATGGAATGGCTATTGGTGGTGGTATTACCATGCCCTTGTCAGGTGCAGATTTAATATATATGTCTGAAGATGCTTGGCTTGGTTTCTATTTTGTAAAGAGAGGTATTATTCCTGAATTTGCTAATTCTTTTATTCTTCCTTTTTATCTAGGTTTTCAAAAAACAAAAGAAATCGTATATTTTGGAGATAAAATCACAGCTAAGCAAGCTTATGAGCTTGGTTTGGTAAATAAAGTGTTACCTCCTTATGAGTTAATTCCTTTTGTGAGAGACCAAGCTTTAAAGTTAATACCTCCCAAAGGTCCTTACCTTTCAATAAAAATAATGAAAAAGACGATGCATAGCTACTTTAGAGAAATATTCTCTAATACTCTCGATCTAGAGAATAAAGCCTTAAGAAAAACATTTACTTCAAAAGATTTTAAGGAATCAATGCAAGCACTTAAAGAAAAACGAAAACCAATTTTCATAGGTAAGTAGCTAATAATAACAAACTTGTTTGTAAACTTTTTTTAATTTTCCAAAAATGGAAAATCCAATGTGAAATCTATAATTTTAAATGCTATCTGGTAGAATTATTTTTTATGGTAAATAGCGTTTATGATGAAAATAGAGTAATTTCTACATCTCCAGTTATTGTAATTGGAGCTGGGCTCGGAGGACTTGGTGCTGCTTGTCAATTAGTATTAAGAGGAGAAACAGTATTACTACTTGAAAAACATAATGTTCCAGGTGGATTTGCAACTTCCTTCGTGAGAGGTCGGTTTGAATTTGAAGGTGCTCTTCATGAATTAAGTGATATAGGAACACAAGATAATAAAGGAAGTCTTTATAGATTTTTAGAAAGACTGGGTGTTGTTCCAAATAAATTAAGGTTTAAACATATACCTGAGTTTTATCGGAGTGTTTATCTTGACGGTTTTGATGTTACTATGCCTTTGGGTGTAGATGAATATAGAGAAAAGTTAATAGAACTTTTTCCTGCTGAAACAAAAGGAATTGAAGAATTTATGGAGATGTGTGGTTCTGTTTTAAAAGGAATTAAATACATTGCTTCAAAAGGTGGAAAATTTAAGCCACAAGAAATTCTTAAGGAACACCCATGGCTTCCACGTATTTCTGGTATTACGTTGTCAGAATTATATAATAAATTTTTCACAGATAAGAAATTGATCTCATTGATATCACAACTATGGGGTTATCTTGGCTTACCACCAGAGAGGATAAATGCTTATGCGTTCGTTGGAATGTTAATATTTTATTTAAACTGGGGAGCAGCATTTCCTCTAGGAAGGTCTCATTCATTAGTAAATGCAATGGTGGGAGCTTTTGAAAAATTAGGTGGAGAAATACGGTATAATGCTTTAGTTAATAGAATACTGGTCGAAAATGATAAGGTTTGTGGAGTAGAATTACTTAATGGTGATATATATAAATGTAAGGCAGTAATCTCAAATGTCAATCCAATATGTACTGCAATGAAGATGTTACCTCCTGAAGTTGTTCCTGTTGAATATAAGAAAAAAATCTACGCTCCAGAGATCGGACCTTCGGGGTTCTCTGTTTATATTGGATTAAATACATCTTATAAAGATTTAGGTTTAACTGCTCATGAAACGTTTATCAATGAAGACTATGATATAAATAAAGCCTTTGAAATGTTCCATAAATTAGAAGCACCAAAATATATTGTGGCGGCATGTTATAATCATATTTATGAGGATATCTCTCCTCCAGGAACTACTCAATTAGTATTGACCACTCTACAAATGGGGAAATTATGGCAAAGTGTTCCTCCGGATCAATATTTTCATATTAAAGATGAAATTGCTAATAGTATGGTAACATTAGTGGAAAAAACAATTTGTCCGGAAATTCGAGAAAACATTGAAGTGGCTGTTGCAGCAACCCCATTGACATATTACCGTTATTCTAAAAATATTGAAGGTGCCATTTACGGAACAACTCAAGATGTAACAAACGGACCACTACTTAGATTAAAAAGTAGAGGTGCAATTCCTGGACTTTACCAAGTCGGTGCTTGGACTAACTTTGGTGGAGGATTTTCTTCAACAATCCTTGGCGGTAGAATTGCTTCGGGGATGTATTTAAAAGATAAAATTGAAGGTAGGTGGTAATTATGATGGAAGATATAAAAAAGTATCAAAAAGCTGAAAAATTAAAAAAACAGCGTGAAGAAACTCAAGCAATACCCTGGTATTATGATGGTTTGGAAAACCTATGCGATAGAATACATCCTGGAAATCAATTATTAAAGATAACCGATATTAAAGCGCTCTCACATGATACAAAATTATATAGGCTTATTTCTGCCAAAAAAAATAAACCACTCGCACCATTTCGTGCAGGACAATATATAGGGCTTATAGTAGAAATTAACGGAGTTCGAACCTCACGCCCTTATTCATTAGTATCATCACCTAATCAGCACGTCTACTATGAACTAGGTATTAGAAAAAAGGAAAACGGATTTGTTAGTCCATATATATTCGAAAATGCTAAAGTTGGCGATATTTTTGAAGTTACCGAGCCTTTAGGAAATCTCTATTATAACCCTATATTTCATGGTAAAGATTTAGTTTATATTGCCGGTGGATGTGGTATAACACCATTTATATCTATGTTACGAGATATTTCTGAAAGAGCAATACCCCTAAACGTTTCACTAATATACGGATGCTTAACTGAAAAAGATATTCTATTTAGAAATGAACTAGAAGATATACAAAAAAGAAGGTCAAATATAAAGACTAAATTTATTTTATCAGAACCAGAGCTGGATTGGAAAGGTGAATGTGGCTTTATTACAAGAGATAAGATTTTAAATGAAATCGGGTTAATTAAGGATAAATATTTCTATATCGTTGGAAATCTTCCTATGTATCAATTCATAAAAGAAGAAATGAAAGAATTAGGAATTCCTAAACACAGAATATATTATGAAGCATTTGGTGTTCCAGATGATATCACTCAGGTTATGGGATGGCCAACAGAAATTAATAGTTCGAATAAAGTCAAAATTTCAATTGAATTCAGGAAATATAGTAAAACAGAAAAAATTGAACTTGAAGCATATTGTATCGAGCCATTACTTAATAGCTTAGAACGCACAAAAAACTTAGCTTTATATTTAAATAATGGATGTCGTTCAGGTGAATGCGCATTGTGCAGAACTAAAATGATTTCTGGAAAAGTTTTTGTACCTCCCGAAGTTACAATTCGTGAGGTTGATAAAGATTTTGGTTTTATCCATCCTTGTATATCCTATCCTTTAACTGATATCCATCTGGATTTAACTCTAACCTAAACTTTTTTTAATAAATACTAAAAAATATTAAATATTTAAAAAATAAAATACAAAAAATTAATTTTTTAAGGGGAATATTATGAAAATTTTAACAAAAGAGTGGTTAGATGCCTTTGGGAAGGCTATTAATGATAATCCCGCCTATAGTGAGGCAGCATCCTGGTGGGAAGGGAACATGCTTTGTGTAATTGAACCTAGTGGACCATTAGACCGTGAAGTCCGATTTTTTCTAGGATTGTATCATGGAGAATGCACAGGTGTTAAATTAGTGGAAGAAGGTGAAGAAGTTGATGTAGAATTTACACTTTCTGGGCCATATGATAATTGGGTAAAAATTGCCAAAAAAGAATTGGATACTATTCAAGGGGTAATGTCAGGAAAATTAAGACTCGTAGGAAATATGGCAAAGTTGATGAGAGCTACAAGAGCAGCTCAAGAAATTGTAAATAGCCTACAGAATGTAGAAACAGAATTTTTATAATCCTAAAATCTTAGACTTTATTTATTTTTTAAAAAAATGGAAGTGATTTATAGAATTGTGGTACTTTTTTAGTCCAGATATAATTTATGGAGAGGATGCATTAGATTTTTTAGAAAATATCACGGGAAAAAAATGTTACATCATAACAGATAGAACTATTAAAGAATTAGGATATTTAAAGGTTTTAACAGATAAATTAGAAAAATTAGGAAAAACTTTTGACATTTTTAATGAAGTACAACCAGATCCAAGAGAAGAACTTGTATTAAGAGTTAAGCATTTATGTAACTCTTATGCACCCGACCTAATTATTGCTCTAGGAGGTGGGTCTGTCATTGACACAGCTAAGGTTATTTGGGCAATGTATGAATATCCTCAATATGGAATAGACGATCTTCATATCTTTAACAGAGATCTCTACGATTTGGGTAAAAAGGCTAAATTTATTGCTATTCCTACTACATCTGGAACTGGAGCTGACGTTACTTATGACGCTGTTATTTCAAGGTATAATAATGGAGTATGGCAAAAACTAATACAAGCCCATAGAGGATTAGTCCCCTCATATGCTATATTAGATCCTATTTTCCCTATAGGAATGCCTCCTAATTTAACATTGGATACAGGTATGGACATAATAGCACACGCTATAGAAAGTTTAATAGCAAATGGAAAAAATGAATTTAGCAATGCTCTAGCTACTAAAGCAATTGAATTAAGCCTCAAATATTTACCTATTGCTTATAAGAATGGAAAAAATAAGGAAGCCAGAGATCATTTACATCAGGCAGCCACAATGGCAGGACTAGCATTTGGGAATGCAAATTTGCACATTGGCCATACCACAGGCCATTGTCTTGGAGCTGTTTTTACCGTCCCTCATGGAAAATGTGTTGGAATCATGTTAAAATATGCAACACAATATTGTTTGAATAATCCTGATAAAGATGATCTCTCAGTTGAAATTTATGCAAAACTAGCAAAACAACTTGGATGGGCTAAATGGGAAGATGATAATAAAAAAGCTGCTAATTTAGTTATCGAAAAGTTAAGAGAATTGTATAGAGAAGTAGGATTTCCAGAAAAAATTCAAGATTTAGGAATTTCAAATGGAGACTTAGAAAAAAACCTAGATACATTGGTCAATTTATGCTTTCAAGATGCTAGTGGTTCAATGAGCCCAAGGTTACCTTCTAAAGCAGATTTCGAAAACATTTATAGATATGCTTATGAAGGTAAAGATATAGATTTTTAATTTTCTTTCCAATTTTTTTTAATAAGCTGTTAAAATTCTAATGTGAGAAGGAATTAAATAATTGGAAGCATGATTGTATATGTTAGAAACATGAAAAAAACCATGACACAACCTAAAACTCCAGAAACGATAAATTTGATGTTTTTAGCTATTATTCCATGAATTGATAAAAAAATCCACCCTACAAAATACCCTAATAAAAAGATTTGTCGTATTCTCCCTTGAATATCAACAAAAGCATAAGGAGTTGATGTGAAGGTCATAATATAAGCAAAAGTGAAATTCAACACAAAAAAACCATTGCATACCAAAAATATCCAAGCTGAAACCCTGTATTTGTTACCAATTAAATCTCTGTTTACCCTTCCATACCAATACATCAATATTCCGTATGTTATAAAGAAAGGAAGTCTTACAAGCAAGCCTGTTAATAATATATATGATTTAAAAATAATAATCTCTGCTTCAGTAGAAGGCAAACCAACAACAGAAGGAACAGTAAATTTAATCAGTATAAAGAAAATGTTTATCGTACTTAAACTAATTAAGATATTCTCCTTTCGCATTTCCTTCTCCGCCATTCCTGACCAGAGTAGCATAATATTTAGAGAAATGACCACAATAGTCTCAATAAATATAAATAACAGAGTAAAGATATCTAGAGGGAATGGAAAATACACGAACGTTATTGACATTTTTATCACTTTTATATTAGTTAAATGCTGTTAGGATTAAGTTCTATTTAAAAAAATTGTAATAATGTAAAATGTGTCAGTAAATTCTAAATAATCTAAAGTCAATGATTATAGAATCGCTTCTAATAAATCTAAATCATACAAAATATAATTTGATATAATTTTCTAACAGTCAATCAAAAAGTATGAAAAAAAGAAAAAGAAACTCCTGGAATTAAAACAGAAATTCTTGGTGGAAACTTAGCTGCAGGCTTTGGTGGATACCAAAATGTAAAATATATCACATGAAATGAAAATCTTCAGAAAAAAATGATCAGATTGTTTATGAATCTCATTTTTTCTTGATTCTTTCCGCCACATAATAAATAATTGAAGAGAAATTTCGCAAATCTGATAAAAAATATTTGAAAATCTTTCAAGTATATTAACTTTTCTCTTTATTAATCCAGATGGAAATTTAATTTCAAAAATCTCCCAGTTTTTATCATTTTCAGCTTCATGGACCTTAAGTGGAATAACTTCAATCTTGCCATCTAACCCAACAAAGTGGTATTTTAAGCTAAAAGAATTTAGATTAGAAAGTTAGAGAGTTAATTTTTATAAAAAGGAAAAAAAGTTAAAAAAATTTAAAAAGATTTTAAAAAAATTTTAAATGTTAATCCTAAAAATTTATTTCCATCTCCATTTAGGTTTTAGTTTCTGTAAACGAGCAAGAGCACCATTGACAGCATCTTTAGTTTGTAGCAACTGAGAACTTACAATAGTTTCAAGTTCTAATCCGAATTCAATATTTTTGCCATAGCAATTATCAATTAATTTTTTAGTTAGTCCTACTGCTAAAGGTGCACTATCTATAAGCTCGTCAGTATACTTTTTAATTAATGAATCTAATTCCTGATGGGTTTTGGCAACGCGGTTTACAACTCCCAATCTATAAGCTTCATTTCCATCAAATTTTCGTCCAGTTAAAACGATATCCTTTGTATTTTGAACGCCAACAATTCGAGTTAAACGAATAACACCACCTACATCAGGATTAACTCCTAACTTCGTCTCTAGCATATGGAATTCAGCTGATTCAGTACAAAATCGAAAGTCGCAAGCTAAAGCAAGTTCAAAAGCCATCCCATAGCAATAACCATTTATTTTAGCAATAACAGGCTTTTCCATCTTTTCAATCTTCGTAAAAATTGGATGAATCCATGTATTTGCAAAATATCTAAAATTTCGAGGAACCCGTAAATCAGGAATAACACCTTCAGGATCTCTTTCTTGACCAGTTAAAAAATTCAAATCTATACCTGAACTAAAAAATTCATCTCCTCCAGTAATAATAACCACTCTAGCATTTGTCCGTTCCACTTGGTCTATAGCTTTTAGAAGGCCAAACATTAAATCATAATTCAATGCATTTTTTTTGTCAAGGCGATTCATTTTGATTGTTACTATGGTCTTATCTTCATTTTCCTCAATTAAGATAACATCATCACTCATTTTTTCTCAATTCCAGAATTTTGTTTTAATTTTATTTTAATTAAATTAGATAAAAAAAATAGAAATTAATTCTTTATTATATTGGCTGAAAATATTCAATATCCAAGATCCGTTTCCTTGGTTTTTCTTTAAAAACAGCTTCAACTTTCATTCCAATTTTTAATTTGCTTGGATCGCTTTCTTTAATTAAATGTACGAAATCTGTATCTGCACCCTCTAGTCTAATTCTCGCATAAGCAAATGGGGGCTCTAGTGGTAAGACTGGTGTAGAATGTGT
>JAEOSD010000062.1 GCA_016840545.1 Promethearchaeota archaeon | reverse complement strand
TATAATAAATTAAAAGATGGGGAGACTCTCGTTTTTATTCATTGTGTGGGTTCACGTCAGCCAGAAGGAGGAAATGGAGTAACATATTGTTCTCTTATATGTTGTTCTGAATCGATTAGACATGCATTATACGTGAAAGAGACATACCCGAATTCAAATATTTATGTACTATATAGGGATATACGGGTAGGAACTTATGAGGAATCTTATTATTGGAAAGCACGCGAAAGCGTCAATTATATACGATTCAATGAATATCCTACTGTAGATATTGCAAATGGAAAACTAAAGGTAAAAGTCCAGGACATTTTAACTCAAATTAATCTTACAATAGATGCAGATAAAGTTGTACTTTCTACACCATTAATTCCTCATGATACTCAAAAACTAGGTGAAATGATCAAATGTGCGAGAGATCAAAATGGATATTTCTTAGAGGCTCATATAAAATTACGACCAGTTGATTTTGCAACAGATGGAATATATTTAGCAGGAACATGTCATAGCCCTAAGGGAATAGCAGATTCGATTTCTCAAGGGAGAGGGGCAGCAGCTCATGCTTTAATTCCGCTTATTTCTGCTGAGGTTGAGAATGAACCTTTAGTTTCAGTAGTTAATCCTGCTTTATGTATAGCATGTCAAAAGTGTGAGGAAGTATGTAATTTTGGAGCGATTGGTGTTAATTTTGATAATGAGATTTTAGTATCAGAATCCAATCTATTACTATGCAAAGGATGTGGTGATTGTGCTGCTGCATGTCCAGCAGGGGCTATTACCATGAGTCATTTTGCAGACGAACAGATATATCCTATGATTAGAGAGGCTGTTCGAGGAGATTTTGTGGACGAGAGACCTCGTATTGTAGCATTCTTATGCAATTGGTGTAGTTATGCTGGAGCAGATACATGTGGTGTAAGTCGTTTCCAATATCCAACCAACATTAGACCTATAAGAGTAATGTGTACTGGAAGGATACCAAAACACTTCATTTTACAGGCGTTCTTAGAAGGTGCAGATGGTGTATTAGTAGGTGGATGTCATATTGGTGACTGCCATTATTTAGAAGGTAATTATGATATGCAAATGCGTTATAATGAACTTCATGATATAATTGAAAAGGTAGGGGTTAATCCTGATCGCTACAGACTTGAATGGGTGTCTGCTAGTGAAGGTAAACGTTTCTCAGAGGTAGTAACCGAGTTTGTAAATAGGGTGAAACAACTTGGACCATTAGCTAAAACTGGTGATAATATTGAACCAAAAAAAGAAGAAGCAAAGGAGGAAGCATAAAAAATGTCTGAAATGATAAAGAAAAATGCAAATGATCTAAATTTAAACTTCCGCTATGAGATAGCCAAAAAAGTTGGTGCTAAATCACTTTTAAAATGTATCCAATGTGGAGTATGTAGTTCTGGCTGTACTGTAACAGAATATGTCGATCTACAACCACATAGAGTAGTTGCATCATGCCTTTTGGGTTTAAAAGAAGAAGTATTATCCAGTAACGCAATTTGGACTTGTTCGTTATGCCATAGATGTACTGAAAGATGTCCAAAAAATGTAGATTATTCTTTCATTTTAGCATTATTGCGAAATATGGCAGCAAAAGAAGGGAAAATTCCAAAGGAATATTCAAGCACAGTGGAAGTTATTTATGATAATGGATTTGTAGTGCCTTATACAGAAGGAATGAAGAAAAATATCGATAGAAGGCGAGAAAGAATGGGATTACCAGAAATTGTCCCACCCAATCTTGATGATATAAGATTTATAATAGACGAAACAGGATTAGGCGATCTTATAATAAAAAAGGAGGATGATAAATAAATGACGAAAAAAGGAAATAAATTCTCACTTTTCTTAGGATGTACAATACCACTAAAAATGCCCCAGCTAGAGAAAGCATTTAGAGATGTAGCAAGTATTTTAGGTGTTGAACTGAAAGAAATGGAGGGTGTTAGTTGCTGTCCAGAGCCAGTATCATTACAATCATTAAACATTGATACCTGGTTAACTTTAGGAGCAAGAAATCTTGCAATTGCTGAAAAGATGGGATTAGATGTTTTAACAATTTGTTCAGGATGTTATGAAACTTTAAAAACTGTGAGTGTTCTTCTGGGAGAGGATCCCGAGCATCTGAAGAAAATTAATGAAATCTTAAAGAAAATAAACTATGAATATACTGGAAAGGTAACTGTTTACCATTTTGTAGAAATACTCACTCAACCAGAATGGCTTAAAAAAATGAAAAGCTTAACGATTAAACCCCTTGATGATTTAAATCTTGCTGTGCATTATGGTTGCCATTTAGTTCGACCTAGTAAAATAATGCGATTTGATCATCCAGAAAAACCCGAAAAAATTGACCTTATTCTTCAAACTCTTGGCGCAAAAACCATCGATTTTGCCACCAAATTAGAATGTTGTGGTTATTGTGCCCGTCTACAGGAAGAAATTGGCGAGAAACTTGTTGAAGATAAAATGACAGAATTATGTGAACTTGAAGAAGAAGTTGATGCCTTAATTGCAGTGTGTCCAGCTTGTGTAACTCAATATGACAGAAAAGAAAAGATAATTGCTCGTAAGACTGGAAAGGAACTAGATATCCCAGTATTATATCTACCTGAAATAATGGCAATTGCGTTGGGTGTAGATTTAGAAGACCTTAGTCTTTCTACTAGAAGTGTGAAGCCTAATAAGTTGATTGAAAAATTAACAACCTAAATATGAAAAATTTTTTGATATATAAAATAAATTGAAAGTATTTATAAAAATCTAATAAGAAAAGAAAAAATTTGGAGTTTTGAAAAATGATTATAACCCAATTAAAAGATATAGAAGAAATATATGGATACATAGAGCCTTACAACAAAATCCTCATAGCAGGCTGCGATGGATGTTGTCAACCGCCCAGAAGTTTGAATGAAGCAAAATTGCTCGGACAACTCTTAGAATTAAAAGCAAGAACTAAGGGAAAAGATCTAAAGTGGAAAGCCATTACAGTTCTAAGACAATGTGATGATAGAATTGCCGCAACAACCGTAAGGCCTTTAGTAGAAGATTATGAAGCGATTCTTACATTAGCTTGCGGATTAGGAGTTGTTATGATGAATAAAGTTTTACCGCAGAAATTAACCTTCCCAACTCAAAATAGTATGTTTGGGGGTGCACAGAGTAATGGAGAAAATAACTTTATTGAGCTATGTGAAACATGTGGAGATTGTATCATTGGAGAAACTGGCGGTGTATGTCCCCGTGCAGGTTGCGCTAAACATTTAAGTAACGGACCTTGTGGAGGGATGGTTGATGGCATGTGTGAAGTAAGAGGATATACTGTACCATGTGCATGGGTTGAAATTTGGAAGAGATTAAAGGAATTCAATAGATTAGATTTGTTTAAAAAATATAGAGGTCCAAGGGATTACAGAACTTCTACAAGTCCAGGATATTTGGAAGTTTATAAAGAATATACGAATGTAGAAGAAGAAAAAGAGGAGGTGAAGGGCTAAATGGGAAAAAGACCAGCATATAGTAATTTATGTAAAGCAATTGAGGCAGGAAAATTTGTCATCACAGGAGAGCTTGAACCGAAAAAGATTTTAGATCTAAGTGAAATTCTGCATGGTGCTGAAGAAATGAAGAAGACCGGTAAAATTGTTGCCGCAAATGTTACTGATGGTCCACAAGGAGATGCCTACATGTGTTCATTAGTACCAAGCTACCTGGTACAAGAAAAAGTAGGTCTTGAGGCAGTTTGGCAAGTTACTGTAAGAGATCGTAATCGAGTGGCACTCTTCGGAGATATTATTGCTGGAGCAGTTTTAGGCTTGAAGAATATCCTAACTCTCACAGGAGATCATACAGCGCTTGGAGATCACAAAAAAGGGAGACCTGTTTATGATATAGATAGTACTCAGTTTTGTGAAATGCTCTCGATTATGATTGATGAAGGGACTGATTATGAAGGAAATAAAATTGAGGGTGGAAAGATTGAAATGAATTATGGATGTGTTGCTAACCCAAACAGTAACCCACGTGAACCAGAGATCCTTAAAGTTGGCCGTAAAGTAGAACAAAAGGTTGACTTTATTCAAACACAAACAGCATTCGATATTGATGAAGCTAAGGATTTTCTTAAAGATCTGGAGCAATTCAATGTTCCAGTGCTTTTAGGAATCTTTCCTCTGAAATCTTATGGAATTGCTTGGTATTTTGATAATTATATACCTGGTGTTTCAGTTCCAAAAGAACTTCTTAAAGCACTTAAGAAAGCAGAAAAAGACAATAAGGGTAATAAACCAGCTAAATATGCAGCACTCGATAAGATAAATATTGAATTCTTTGAACCATTTATCAAAGAGATCAAGAAAAGTACTAAAGCAGCGGGTATTCATTGTATGGCTGTTGAATATGAAAGATTATTCGATCCATTATTAAAAGATTTCTAGGAATGGGTGAATCTACAATATAAAATCAATTTTTTTATAATTAAAATGTATATTTTTTTAACAATAAGTTAAGAAGGAATTATATATAATAGAAAATGATTGAATATGAAAAATTTAGATGAGAAGGATAAAAGAATATTGGAAATGCTAATTGAAGATTCAAGAAGACCTTATCATGAGATTGGAAAGGAAGTAGAACTTTCAGAATCAACAGTTCGTAAAAGAGTAATACGACTGCAAGAAGATGGTGTAATTGAGAAATTTACTATTAAGGTTTGCAGAGAAGAAGAGCGTTGCATCTATGCATTTATAACCTTGCTACCTAAAAATCAGTCTGAAATAAAAGAGTTAATAAGAGAAACCCAAATATTACCTCAATGTGAGGAAGTATATTTTTTAGCTGGAGAATGTGGAATATTAGTAAAAGTTAATGTCCCTGAAATAACAGAACTTGACGCCTTTATTGAGAATTTTCGAGGTAGAAGTGATGTTAAAAGTGTTGAAAGGGTGTGTGTCGTTTTGAAAAATATTAAAGAGCTTGAGAAATCTTAAAAATTTAGTAATTCCAAATAATATTATCCGATTAAAAAACCTCGTATTTTTAATTGAAATCATTCCTGTTTCTATTCATTCTTTCTCTTCTAACTTAATCGATATCTAAAATAATTTCATAACTTTTTTAAATATCAAAATTTAATATGAAATACATTAATGTCAGAAATTTATAATCACAATTTAATCATTTTAAAAACTGGGTCGCATGAAAGAATTGAATGAAAAGAGTAAATACTATTTCCAAGTAGACCTCTTAAAAGCTATTATAATAATTTTTGTTATTTCTGAGCATGCGCTAGTTAGACTTCCGACAGAAATAAGAGATGTAATGGTTGTTCATTTATGGCAAAGACTTTCAATCCCCTTTTTTGTAGTTATAATGGGATTTAATATGGGTTTGTCTTTTAAAAGAACCGGAAAATCATCTTTAAAAGAACTTTATTCATGGCATTATTTCAAGAAAAAATTTTGGAGATATGTTTTTCCTTATCTCATTTTATATGTCATATCAACAATTGTTGGTTTAATCATCTATGGTTCCTTTTGTAATATGATTTTAAATCAATTATATCCTGTTATGAACGAAAAACATCTATATTTAGGTATTACTCCTTTTTGGGGGGCAGGGGTATGGTTTATTCCTTTTCTTTTCCAAACAATATTAGTAATGCCACTTATTTATAAAGGATTCTCTGGAAGAACTGCCTGGGCTTTATTCACCCTAACTTTATGTTTTCTAATTAATTTTATAACTAGCTTATTTATGTTTTACTTTGCGATGGATTGGCATACCATGGTTTTCTATTACATGACTATATTTATGTATATTGGTGGTATTGGATTGGGAATGTGGTTTTCAAGAAATCATAAACTATTTAGTTTGCATAATTTATTTATGTGGATTGTGTTTCCATTATGTACCTACTATATAATCCTTTTTCAATTCTATGATTTTGAAATTGAATATTTGAGGAGTGATTATAACATCATTTTTTATACTTATGCCGCTTTCCTATTTCTAATTGTAATGTTGATCTTTCCAAGTAATCCAAAGAATAAATTCGCGAAAGGTATAGCGTGGATTGGCAAGTCATCATATCATATTCTCTTAGTACAAATTTTCTATTTCGGTTTAATGAAAGCGTTCACCGGAAACTTTGCATGTATTCTTCCGGACCCATATGAAACCTCTGATCTAATGTTCTGTATATTATATGATATCATTGCCATAATCATATGTGTTGTTATCGGCGTAGTATGGTGTTTTACAGAAAGAAAAATTAGAAACTATCGCTTAAGAAGAAAACAAGCTAAATAATTAAGATTTAGGCAAAAAGAAAACAGTTTAACTCTTATAATAAAATTTTCCATTTTTTTCAATTTTTTGAACTCTTCCTTCATTCTCTAGATAAATTAAATGTCCTAACACTTCACTTAATGCCATATATGAATTTATTTCATCTAAATCTACTCCAAAATGTATCTGTGAGATTTCGAATGGTGTTTTCGGGTTATTTTTAATAACTCTTGATATCTCTGATAATCTATTTCTATGATGCTCCTTTATCGCTGAAATTCGTTCATGTGGATTAAAAATAATTTCTTGGTGAGCTGGGAAAATAATTTTGGCATTTAATTCATCAATTCGATCTAAAGATTTTAAATAATGATGCAAAATATTCTCAAAATTATAGCCCGCATATTTTTCAGATAATGCAATCGGTACAATAAAATTGCCAATATGAGGAGTTATTCGAGAAAGGATATGATCCCCTGAAAAAAGATACTTCTTTTCTTTATTAAATACACAAATATGACCAAAGCTATGGCCGGGTGTCCAAATTATCTCTAAATGTTTTAAGATTTTATCACCATCATGCACGATTAAGTCAGGTTTCTGATATCGCAAATATCTGGGCCAAAATGTAAAAAACTGCACAATTTTTTTTCCCTCATCATCATTAAGTCCATACTTTATCATCATATTTGCAACTTCCTCAGCTTGTTGTTTCAATTCTCCTAGGTTTTCATCATTAGTTTCCCATTGTAGAATTTGATGTGTGATATCGTTCATTATTATCTTAATATTCTTATTTTTTCGCTTAAGAGTTCTCACCAATCCAATATGATCTAAATGCATATGTGTAATTAAGCAATAATCAATATCCTGAATGCTATAGCCAAGATCATTAAGAGCTGAGAGGAAAGTTTTACTCCAATTTCCCATATTAAGTCCAGAATCGATAAGGACCTTCTGATTATCAATCTCGAAAAGATAAAGGCATACAAATTTGACGGCAAAGGGCACATCAATCTTTATTTGGTATACATCTTTTATTTGACTTACTTTAGATTTAAAATTGTACAATATATAAGCCTGAAATGTTTATTTTATTTTTAATAAGAAAAAAGCTTCAAAATTTTTGTATTTTCCGAAAAATTTACTAGATTTGGTTTTTAAACAAAAAAAAGTATGAGAATATGATATTTGAAAGTTCTTACTTAAATTAATTTAGGTTTTTAAACCGTAGTACATAAGCCAAAAGCTGGTTAAATATCCAATTCTCACGAATATCACCCATATATCTGGTTCAAATAATCCTTCTATTAACCCAAAACCACAGAAAAATATTGAACCCATAGATAATAGAAAAAATTTAGTTCTTAATATACCACTTGATTGAAAACCTTTGACTAAAAATCCAACTCCAAGTAAAACTATGATAGTAAGTAGAAAAATTGCCATTAGAATACCTGCAATAGAAAAAGTTTGTACACTATAATTACTTAGAAGTTGTCCTGGAGAGGGGGGGTCTTGAAATTTAAATGCGCTAAATGGATCTGTAAAAATTAAAATTTCGAATATGATGCTCAGAATTATGAAGATTATAACAACATACCACTTTGCTTTGGGTATGAGCAGTTCCGCACCAATATATATTGCTGTGATGATCGCAGGTGCAAGCCATATATAACTCAAAATTCCAACTATCCCATAAGTAATAGGATACTCCATATTAATTGTTGTTACTAACACAAATAAAAAGTCTAAAAATACTCCTAAATACATCAATCCTGCAAAAAGATTTGCCAAACCTAAATAATTTAAAATCTTAGCTTTTGTCTTCCTTGCTTTATATATAAAAAATAAACCAAAAACTACGCCAAAAATAACTACTCCAGATGCAGTAATCCCATCAATCCATCCTAAAAAATCAAGCAAACCATTCTCACCTTATGATATAGTGATTCAATAATTATTCAATTTTGTTAATTAAAAATGTTAATAATATTAAACTCGACCCAGTTTATAAATAAATAGATTACAATATATTGAACTATTAACATTAAAATATTTATTTAATCAGCCTATAAGGTTATCGAGAAGTAGTGTTTGAACTAGAAAATATTATCAGACTTTCAAAAGAATATATTGAACCAGCAAGTATGGTTTTATCGAGAGCTTTTTTTAATGATCCTGTAGTTTGCTGGCAAATTTCTGATGAGTCTAAAAGAAAAGCCAAATTTCATTACATTTGGAAGATGATTTTAAGAATTTGGATAAAATTAGGAGAAGTATATACCACTTCAGAAAACTTGGAAGGAATTGCTATATGGCATCCTCCAGGAATGGTAAATATCTCTTATTGGAAATATATTTTAAATGGTGGTTTTATTCTTCCTTTTAGATTTGGAATTAAATCTATAAAAAAATTAATGTATGTCCAAGATGTGAATGTTTCAATGCGTAATCATCTTATGAAAACTCCATACTGGTATTTGGGGCCAATAGGTGTTAACCCAGAACATCAAGGAAAAGGTTTTGCAAGCAAGTTAATAAAACCCATGTTAAAACGTATCTTTTGGGAAAATTTGCCTATTTTGTTAGAAACAAATTCTAGAAAAAATGTTTCTATTTATGAACATTTTGGATTTGATGTATTTGAAGAAATTATCATTCCAAAAACGAATTTTATTAGTTGGATTATGATAAAAAGTGATTAAAGGAGGTAATAGAGCCTTATTACTTTTGATCTTGTTTTTTATCACGTTCAAAAAAAAGAGACTTTTTCATATCAAACTCAAGGTCTCGTAATTTTCGTTTTATTTCTGCTGGATTATAATCTTTTTTCAGCATATCAATAATAGTTTCCTTTAAATTTTCTAAATTATCGACCGCACACTGATAAAAAATATTATTTTCATCCATACTCATACTTAAAATATCATATAACCCTGTGAGGGCATCTCTTATTTTTTCATAATATTCCCAAGCTCTGTCTATATCAGATTCCTTTTTAATATCAGTCATCATCGCTAAATCAAAAGTTTGTTAGATAAAAAAATGCAATACAATTTATAACATTTCTCTAATTAATTTAAAAGAATTGTATTAGTTATATCTTTTAGATTAGAGGACGAATAAATTAACATTTAACTAAATTGAATAAAATAAGAAGGTTAAAAAAATTTTTAATCTTATAAAAGTGCTTTAATTTCTTTAGAAAAATCTCCGGCTTCAGCATTCTCAAGAATTTTGAAAACTTCCTTCGCATTAACCCTTAATGCTCCATCTAAGAGTTTCTCAAAACCAATTCGCGTGCCTAATCTTTCAGTTTTTTGTAAATGGAATATTACTCTTCCTAATTCATTTTTCAATACACCACCCTCGGCATTTAAACAAACATCTAAAAGATAAGGAGCTACTTCCTCAATAACTTCCATATCAACATTGCTTGCTAATTGATAAACCTTTTCTATTTGTTCATCAGTTAAAGTTAAAACTTCTGCTTTTAATTTGATTACTTCCATTTTTTTTCTCACTTTTTTTAATATTTTTTTTTATTACTAACTAACGTAAGAATAAATTCATATTTAAATGTATTGGGGTTTTTTCCGTTTCCCATTTTGCGAGATCAGGCGATTTTTTGAAAAATCGAACATTTTGGGAATGATTTTGACAGAATCCGGAATCCATTAAGTTTATGGTGAAAGAGTCCATTTTTCATGGTTATTTACTCTTCAAAGTATTTTCTCCTTACTTTTTTAGGAATTTCTTTGACCAATTCCTGACTAATTTGAAAAGATGGGCAAGAAATGGGTCTTTCTTAAACAATAAAAAGTTATGAAAAAATGATCGAAATTCCACATATTTTTTATTTTTTTTTCTTAACTGAAAAATTTTTTATTGAAACTTATTTCCTTTTTGATCAAATTTTACTTTTTAAATCATTAGTGGAATTGATCATTATTGTATTTGGTACTTTTTTGAAGGTTTATAATCAAAATTATTAATATCATTTTTGATTTCAAAAAAAAGTAGATAATTTACATTACTTATTTTTAAATTTCAAAACATCATGTAATTTAATTTTCATTGATAATCTATAACTTAAGATGTTAATAACAGCTTTTAATGAAGCTTTTGAACCTAATTTATGGTACATTATTCTAAATAAAAACCCACATAAAGCAGTTCCAATAACCCAAATAATTAAAATCTCGATATAGTTAAATTGTCCAGGGAAAAGAAAATATAGTAGATAGTGAGATAAATAGATAGTAAATGAGTAAAATGAAAAATAATATAATAGCTTATAACTTTTAGTAGTTTTAAATACTTCAAATATCTCAATCGCAATAAATATTGAAAAAACAATTAAAATTAAACCCCAAGAATAAGCTAATGATGATAAAGTGCCTAAAATTAAAAAATTTGGAAATTGAAAGAAAATCCCAAACATTAATATACAAATTCCAATGATTAAAGACGGTAAAATGAATCTATTTTTAAAAATTTGTTTTCTTTTTATTAGATCTTGTATAATATTAATCTCGAATAGAATATCACCTAATACAGTTCCTAAAAGAAAAATCCCAAAGTAAGTTAGAATAATGTATTGATCTGTAGGATTATACAATATATGAAATGAGAAACCAAAAAAATTAGATTGTCCTTCATAAGGCAATAATAAATCCAAAAGTATTATGTTTATGGCAAATATAAGAATACTTACAATTATTCTAATATATTTAGACATTTTTAAGAAAGGCCAAGCTAATATAAGCGAAAATCCAATGGTTTGTAGAACATACCACGTCCAAATATCTGCTATATCACCGCTCCAAATTAATATGAAAAGAGTGTTATAAAGAAAACCTATAAGTAAAATTATTATTGCTCTAATGAAATATACCTTTCTAGCGGTCAATAGATTAAAATTCGTCGAATTATTAGTTTTAATTAAACTATTTTTATAGGCTAAAGCAGTACTAATACCTGAAACAAACAGGAATCCTGTAGCACCAACCGATTCGAGGAAAGCAAACATCCAATCTTTAAACCAGTAACTATCAAAACTAATCCACCATTCTAATATATGCCCAAATATCATAATCCACATGCAAGCGCCGCGAATAGTATCAATACTACGTATTCTTTTCATTTTAAATAAGATTCCCTAATTTCTTGAATTTAAATAATTCTATCAATTAAAATTAATTATTATTTTAATACAAAATTAGATATAAAATTTTTTAAATTTCGACTTTCTCCCTAATTTGGAGTTCTTATTAATTGATCCACAATCTTATAAATTTCTAGTTTTATTAATTAGTTATATAAAAATTTTAAATAAAAATAAGAGTTTAAATATGGAAAATGAATTAGAAAAAGACTTATCAAAAATTATTAAGAAAGAACGATTTCAGGGTAAAATGGTCTCTTATATTTCTAAAATTGGCAAACTTTTATTATTCATTCTACCAGTTGCTCTTGTTGTAGTCACCTTGCTTGCTCTTATCCAAGCTCTTAATTTTACCCTACAAATAGTTTTCTTCGCTATTTTAGCTTTATATGCATTTAATTCATTTATGCTACTTCTAGGCGCAAGTTCAACTAATTCTTCTCTAAGAATGCGACTCAAATTTGAACGAAAGCGTGGTAGGCCCATAGATAGTCTAGATGGATTTGACATATTATCAAATAGTGTAAAAAGAGTGGTAAATTTATTGAAAATAATTGCATTTATATGTTTCGTTGCTCTTGGGTTGTTTGTTGTTATGTTGGTCTTAGTTGATTTAAATATTGGATTCCTCGCGGCAGGGTTTTCACTTATCGGTTTAGGGTTAGCAATTCTTATTAGGAGCTTAAATTTAAACATTCATGATGTTAATGGGTTACAAGATTTTTATAAACCTACGACTCACCAAATTTTCTTAGATAACTTCTTTGCTGAAGTGTTTTCAGACCATCTTGACCCTGTTACTTTTCTCAAATGGGATGAATATTTAGTAGGGTTGAATAAAATCTTAAATCCATCATTTATTCAAAAAGTAAGGGAGCAAGAGGAGGAAGAGTTACCTGTGACATTTGCTGTTGAATCAATTTTATTCCTATATTATCTAAGATATCAACTTGTTCTAACTGATGAACAATTTACGAAAGAATTGAAAGAAATTATCAACGTTGATTCAATTGATTTTGATATAGAAAAAGGTCTTCTAATTGAAGGCTCTTGGTATTTTTCAACCAGAGATATATACAAACTTTTCACGTATATTAAAAAGTATAATCCAGGTTTCTTTAATATTATAGATAGACTCCAATTAGAATTAGCAGATAATATTGAAAGAATTTCTAAAGATCCCATTTATATGGATTCCACAGCACAAGAAGTTGTTTATCTTGGTAGTGAGTTAAATATTATGATTTTTCTCTACAACAATGCTCCTAATGAAAAAAAATATATCATAAATGTAAATGCCCCTGGATTTGAACCAAATAAGCTAAAACTTGACATAAAGGTGGAAGGGCGTGGTAGTTTTTTAATTCCAAATAGCCCAATTCCCTTAATATCCTCTGAGGAGCAAGATATTGCCGGGGTTTTGTCTACTATGTTAGAAAACGGGGATACGACATGGTTAACATTAGAACCTAGAGAAACTGGAGAACAAACAATTCAAGTGTTTCTACTCTCTGAGGATGGAACTATTATTGAGGGCAAAACAAGGACCATAAAAGTGATAAAAAATTTTAAAACTTATTTTAAAAAATTAACATCAATAGGCTCCCTCCTTGGCGGTTTGGCTGTTCCTCTAGTAAAAATTCTGCCATATATGATGGGCCTTTGATTAAATTCCTTTATTTTATTTTCCCTAATTTCTTTTTTTCCCCCAAATATATTTTCCCTACACAAATTTTATAAATTTCCAATGGATATTTTAAAGAATATGAAAAAATCAGATAGAATAAAAGTTCTCCAGTATTTTGCAATTTTTCTATTATTAACATTATATTCATTATCCTTTTTTATGAAAATCGTAGTTGGTTTTAATTGTGGTATTAGTTCATCACAAGAAGATCATCCAAAAATACAAGCATTCTCTGACAATCGGCTTTTATCGACAAATGATAGTAATTATGCACATCATGTTGAAGTATCAATGGCGATAAGTGATTTTCCAGATGAAGTAATTTTTGTTGGTTGGAAAAATTCAGAAACTCATAGTGGTGGGGGCGCTAGGGTTAGTATTGTAAAATCTACCGATAGAGGTGAGACATGGACTAATCCATATGACATGCCAATGTATGGAGGTAGATTTACTCGTCAATCAGATCCTTGGCTTTATTGGTATAATGGAACTATTTATTATTCTTATCTAGAGTTTGAGCCTGGTTACTTTTCAAACCCATCGGGAGATTACCTGACACAAATTACCGTTGCAAAGAGTATTGACTATGGAAATACATGGTCACCAATAAAAGCTACAAATGGGACGTATTTTGCTGATAAAGAAACCATTGTTGTAGGTGAAAACAACACTATTTATGTTGCATACGATGATGTAGACATCAGTCCAACAGGTAATGCAACAGTACGAATTACACGTTCTATAGATGGTGGAAATACGTATCAAGAAATTTCAGATTTAGGAGAAGATTTTTATTTCGTTGGGCCCTATGTAACATTAAATAACAACGGAGAGGTTTTTCTTGCGTGGACTTGGGCTCCTGATGTAGGGGGGAATTTATATTTCACAAAAAGTATAGACTATGCCATAACGTTTGATCCTCCTCAACATATAAATCAAGATGGAAATTACTGTTTCTTTGAAGCTATAGGAAATAGCCCTAGTAAAGCAACTCTTCCTGTCATTAAATTTGATCAAAATGCTAGATTATATGTATTATGGGCTGATAAATATGATCAACCAGCTGATACTTGGGATGTATATTTAAGATACTCGGAAGATTTCGGATCAACTTGGACTGAGCGGATACGTATTAATCCTTCAACATCCGGACACCAATGGAATCCAGATATGGTAATTGACAAAACTGGGCGTCTTCATATTGTCTATTATAGTGAAGAAGGAGGTAATTACAAACCTTATTACCGGACCGTTAATTTTACTGGTTCCAACCGAAATGAAACGGAATTTTCTGATCAGATTGCAATAGCAGATAGAGATACTAGTAGTGCATTCTTTAGACCGGGAGAATATTTTGCTATTCAACTCGATAATAATGGTATTCCTCATGTAGCTTGGTCTGATGGAAGAGATAATGAAATGGATATATATTATGCCCATGGACTTACAGAAATACCACCATCATTCAATATTGTATTGGTTATTGTGATTATAGCTATTATCAGCACAATTTCCTTGGTAACAATCTTTTATATTAGACATAGACGTAAGCTACAAATTATAACAGATAAAGTAGATAAAACAACGAAAGAGCGGAGAAAAGCATATAGGAAGACTTTTTTGTACTTCTGTGAAACTTGTAAGAAATTTAGCCATATGTTCACAGAATTTTGTGAAAATTGCGGAGGTAAAGCTAGTTTGAGAAAAGCTACGAAAAAAGATTATGAGAATTATATGTCAGAGCTAAAATAATTGATGGATTCAAATTTTTTTATGTTCACTTATAAAATATGATAATTGTGTGATTCAATTAGATATATTCTATTACTGATTTCATTCATTGAAATTAATGAATTTATACAAAAAGGAACAAATAAAAGAAAAATGAAAAAAATTTGTCATAATTACAACTATTTTTATCTTTAAAAATTTTTGTTTCTAACTATAAAGTTTAAAAAATAATAATTAAATTTTAATAAATTTATTAATTTCAATATTTAAGGTATTATTTAATCAAAATTACTAAAAAGAGTATAATTATAATGGTTGTAATAACAACTAAAAAACCAGATGAAGAAGTATTCGAAGCACTTCAGAATTATAAAGTTAAAAAATTAACTGTTGTTTCTTGTGGAACTTGTGCTGCATTATGCCAAACTGGGGGAACTGAAGGCGCAGAAGAATGGAGGAAAAAATTAGAGGAAAAAGGTTATGAAATAGAAGCTGTAATAGTCTCAGAAGATGTATGTGATAATAGAGTAATGAAAAAAGATTTACGAAAAATCGATGATGAAGTAAGAGCATCTGACGCAATTTTAACTCTTAGTTGTGGACTTGGAGTCCAATCAATCGTACAAGTTATTCAAGATAAATATCCAAAAAAACCAGTTCTAGTCTCTAATAATACAAAATTTATTGGAATGACGGAGAGAATTGGACGATTTTATTTGCGATGCCGAGCATGTGGTGATTGCCTTTTAAATTATACTGGTGGTATATGTCCTATTGCCACATGTGCTAAAGGGCTCATGAATGGCCCTTGTGGTGGTATGGTTGATGGTAAATGTGAAGTGGATAATTATGAAAGGGATTGTGGCTGGATTTTGATTTACAATCGACTAAAAGCAATTGGTAGACTTGATTTATTTAGTATGTTGCGTGATGCTCGAGACTGGTCTGAAAGTGGTCATCAACAAGAGGTTATATTTAGATAGGAGGTAGAAAAAAATGGAAGGAAATCATGCTTATTCAAAATTAGGAGAAGCCCTTGTAAAGGGTGATTTTATATTAACAGGGGAACTTGAACCAGAAAAGACTTGTGATCTCTCTCATACTATCCAAGAAGCGAAAGAAATGGCTCCTTACGTTGTTGCAGCTAACGTAACTGATAGTCCACTTGGTATTGTTACTATTAACAGTATGGCGGCATCACACATTATTCAAAGGGAAGCAAATTTAGAAGTCATTTGGCAATTAACGGTAAGAGATGTTAATAAACTTGGAATTGCTGGGATGATAATGGGAGGTCATGCTTTAGGATTACGTAATGTCCTTTCACTCACTGGAGATCACACAGCATTGGGAGATATGCCTGAAAGCAAACCTGTTTTTGATTTGGACTCTGCAACATTAGTAAAACTTGTTAGAGAAATGGTAGATACTGGTAAGATCAATGGACATGAAATTGAACACCCTCCAAAATTTCACGTAGGTTGTGCTGGGAATCCAAATGCAGAGCCCATGGAAGCAGAAATCCTAAAAATTGGCCGTAAAGCTGAAGCTGGTGCCGAATTTTTACAAACCCAAGTAGTATATGATTTAGAGCGAACAATTGAATTCTTAACAGAAATTAAAAAATATAAAGTACCTGTTCTTTTAGGAATATTTCCTATGAAGAGCTACGGAATAGCTAAAGGTTTCGATACCTTTGTACCCGGCGTGAGTGTTCCAAAAGATATTTTGGCTAAATGGAAAGGGATTAAGACCGAATATAAGACCGATAAAAAGATGCAAAAAGAAGCCTATGATCAAGCCAATTATGAATTCTTTAAACCTTTTATTAGAGAGCTAAGAAAAAGGAATTTACTTAGCGGGATCCATTGCATGGCTGTTCATTACCCCAGAGTCTTTCCAAAGCTCATGGAAATCATCCAAACCTAAATCAAACTCCCTTCTTTTTATTTTTTTTCCAATAAAGATTCAATTTACCAAATGTTATAGTAATTAAAAATTACCAAGATTAAATAACTTGGTAAATTCGATTACGGCATACCTTTTATCTTTCAGTTATATATTCGTTTAATATTCCTTTAAAATATTACTATAAACTTTAAAAGTCATATAATTAAAATGGAATGTATGGAGACATATGATTTAGTTGTAATTGGCAGTGGAGCTGGTCTTAATGTTATTAATACTGGACTTCAATTGGGC
>JAEOSD010000176.1 GCA_016840545.1 Promethearchaeota archaeon | reverse complement strand
CAGTAGATCTATATCTTACTCTTTAAAATTTATTTTGCTCTATAAATTAAATAAAAATTTTAATTATGAGAAGAAACAAGAAGAGTCAAGAAAAGAAAAAATTTTTGTTACGGAAAGAAAGTTCTGTTGATTTTTATATCTATAATTCAGATGAAGATAAAATTCCATCAAAATCTATGGAGGTTTTTTATAATAAAAAGATGGAAATAAATCGCGAAATAACTAATTCTTCTATTATTACATATAATGAATTATTTAATCCAGAATCTTTAATAATAGTGGATTCTATGGCGGCATCAGGAATAGGGTCCATAAGATTGCTACAAGAATGTAAAAATATCAAAAAATTATATATAAATGATTTAAATCCTTTAGCAATAAAGCTTATTAAAAAAAATCTAGAATTAAATAAGATTAATCCTTCTCATGTTGAAGTGACTAATGAAGATTCCAATTTATTATGCTTAAAATTAGCCCAACAAATTAAATTAAATTTAAAAATACTTTCTAGGCGTCCAAATGTAATTATAATCGATCCATTTGGTACACCTTCTCATTTTGTTGATGCAGCATTTAAACTAATTCAAAAAGATAATGGGCTATTATGCATAACTGCAACTGATACAGCAGTTCTATTTGGTGTCAGAAAGAAAGCATGTTTTAGAAAATATATGTCCAAACCTCTTCATAATGAATATTGTAAAGAAACTGGTGCAAGAATTTTACTTCATTTTATATCAAAAATAGCTAATATAAATAATCTTGGCATAAATCCATTATTGACGTTTTATTCAAGTCATTTCATAAAAATTTTTGTCTATACTTATAAGAATAAAGATAAGATTTATACAAACTTTTCTAATTATGGATATATCATACATTGTAATAATTGTGGGTACCGTTCTGTATATAAAAACAACATTGTAAAAATCCCTCATCAATGCCCATCTTGTAAGGAAAATGGGATAACCGAATATGCTGGCCCTCTTTGGATTGAAAAAATCCATGATAAAGAATTTATTAAACGAGTTCTTTTTCACAATTCAAACTCTAATCATTTTACTAAGAAAAAAGTTAATAAAATTCTAAGCTTGATATCAAATGAAATTGATATGCCTATTACTTATTATAATATACATCTCTTATGTGAAAGGTTGAAATTATCCCAAATACCCAAAATTGATTTAATAATTGAACAAATAAAAAGAATTGGTGGTCAAGCTTCAAGAACTCATTTTGATTTTTTATCGATAAAAACAGATATAGGAATAAATGAGTTAAAAAAAATATTACTTGAAATAGAGAAATAAGAGTCGTCGAATGTGTCTAAATATCCAGTAAATCATAGGAAAGAACCTCATTATAGAAAAGCTAAACAAAAGGGATATAGAGCGCGTTCCGCGTTTAAACTTATTGAAATACAAAAAAGGTTTAATATCTTCAAAAGAGCATTTTATATTCTTGACTTAGGAAGTGCCCCTGGCTCTTGGTTGCAGGTTACAAAAAAATTTGCCATTGAAAATTTAGAAAAATATAATGATGATCACTACTTTAGAACCTATTATAAAATTATGGGCGTCGATCTTAAGAAGCTAACTCCAATTGAGGATGTAGAAATTGTTAGAATGGATCTCATGAATAAAGAATTAACGAATAAAATAAGTGAATATTTTAATAGAGAAAAGTTAGATTTAATAATTTCTGATGCGAGTATAAATAAATCTGGAAATAAATTTAGTGATCAAGCAAGACAAATAAAACTATGCTATGAAATATTAAAATTAACAAAATTTTTGAAATATAAAGGAAACTTTGTTATTAAACTCTTTCAAGGAAAAGATTATGAAGAATTTTATAAGGTTTTAAAAAAAAAATTCATTAATATTAAAAGTTTTAAACCAAAATCTTCATATAAAAAAAGCAATGAAATTTATCTTATTGCATTAAAAAAGAAGTAATTACTCTAAAGTCTCTGATTGAATCTCCTCAAAATTCACTTTATACATTCTACCTTCTAATAAGGAGTAAATCCAATCTGTGAGCCAGGGACAAACCTTAGGATTAAATTGATCATTACTAGTTTCACTACACCTATTGATAAATGGACAAATTAAGCATGGTTGATATGAAAAAATATCTAAGATAAAATCTTTTTTATTTTCATCAATTTTTACATCTTTTACTTTTAAATCAATCTGCTCAATAGCAGATATAAATTTTGTCCAAGATGCATCAACTAATTCTCTTCTTAGTTTAATTTTTGATTGTAAAGATAAAATATCTAAAATATCGTCCAATTCATTGCGATTTTTATTCGTGATTTCTAGTAGATCTTCAAAATATAAATTTCCTCTTCTATTTATAATGTCAAGAACAATCCTTTCTTCTTTTTTAAGATTCCTAGAGAAATGCTTTTTCCTTTCTTCTATTCTTTCTATTCTTCTGTCGACTTCAGATTTATCAGAATCTTCAGGACTCTCCAATCTCTCTTTTACTTTACATTTATGGCGCGATAAATATGCAAAACTATTGCCACAGTAAGGACAAACTTCCTTTTTTTTCTTTGCCATGTTTAGTATTGATTATTTAGTTTAGCAATATATTTTATGTTTAGTTCAAAATTAATTTTTTGGTTTATTTTTTTAGTATTACTTATTAATGTTTTATTGATTAAATTCTTCATAATAATTAAATTTTTTAAATCAAATTTATAGATAAAAGATGAATATTGACATTTCCAAATTTCTTAACAAATCAAATCAATACATTGATGGTAATGTTATAATTAATGAACAAGGTAAAGATTTAAAACAATCCAATTTATCATGTTCAGGATCAAAAGATTTGAATAAAATATTGAATGGTGGATTCCATTCAGGAAAAAAATATTTAATATTTGGAGCAAATAGTACTGGGAAAACTCAATTATGTCATCAGTTATGCATTGAAGCATATAAAAAATTTTCTAATTCGATTTATATAGATACTGAAAATACCTTTCGACCAGAGAGAATTAATGAACTAGCAGAAACTCAAGGACTTAATTCAGCTAAGGTATTAAAAAGTATTTTAGTTTCAAAGATCATGAGCAATTCGATGTTCCTCTTAAATTTGAAAAGTATTAAAAATTTGATAAAAAATAAAAATTTCAAAGTGATTTTGATAGATTCAATTAATAATCATTATCGCCTTGACCAAGCTGATTCAAATATAAGCTATTTAAAAGCTAAAACAACTTTTATGAAAATCTTGGAATATTTTAATCATATTACTGATAAATACAAGTTAATAACAATAACAACAGCTCAAATTAGTCCTAATTTTGTTAACAATTCTATTATTAATCACATTCCCGTAGGAATTCAATTTCTTAGCCATTTCTTTTCAGAGTTCATATATTTAAGCTTTAAGGAAGAATCAATTGGATATGCCCATTTAGTTAATTCTCTTTTCCTTCCAGAAAATAAAGCATTATATAAGATAACTTCTGAAGGAATTCAAGATTATAAACTCTAATTAATATTTATCTAAAACTGATTTCTTAAAACTATTTAATGAAATGTTTACAATGCTCTTAGATTTAGTTGTGGAATTTACATAATAAATTGGACATTCAATCTTATTTTGAATCCATTCTATTAACTTCCTTGCGTAGGTTAATTTCATAGTTTTAATTTTTGAACCTTTAAAATTCTCAAATTTACTAATTTTGCTATATTTTCCAATGATTTTATTAAAATCCATCCCTATTAAAAATATTTTGTGTTCTGATGATACTAGAGATTTTAAAAAAAATAAAATTCGATCTCCATCAGTAAAACCACCATGATTAATAATATTTTCAAGAGGTTCTACTTGAGTAGTACATATTAAATTTTCAAATTTAATAATATGTTTTTCATAATCCTGCAATTTATCTAGATTATCTCCATGAGCATGAAGGACTACAAATTTTGAGTAGTAAAATTCCATATCTGTTATTCCGTCTAAATCCGTAAAAACAGCATCAACGCGTATTTCATTTTCTCGTAATAATCTGGATGCTCCATCTGCAGTGAAATTAAGAAAATTATTAAAAACTTCCTTTCCTTTAGTATCAAGAATATAATCTATTGTTTCTTCTAAAGAAGGACCACAACCATATACTAAAATTATATCTTTGCTGTTAATAAGACTATTAAGAGAAGCAAGAACTTTTTCAAGATTCCATTCTTTAGATTTTTTTAATATAATTTCGTGTAAAAAATTTCTTGCTTCATTATCACTATGGCGATCGAACTTGAAATCTTTTAATATTTTACAATAAAATTGTTTGAATTCTTCATAAAAGTTAATCTTATCTTTTAAGGAAGCTATCATTTTAATGAATTCAATTTTAAGACTATACCTAATAAAAAAATTTTATATTTTTGATATAATTAATTTTATCATACAATTAAATTCAATATAATTATAATTCATAAAATTATTAACAAGGAGTTTGATATAGTATGACAATTTGGTTTACTAAAACCCATCAATGGTTTAATGACGAAACTGGAGAGGTTGGAATTACTCCCTTTGCTGCTGAACAATTAGGTGAAATTTCTTTTGTAGATGTTGAAGCTCTTGAAGGAGCTACCATAGATCAAGTTAAAATGGATGGTGATGAGCCAAGTAGCGATCCATTGGATTGTACTGTTGAATCAAGTAAAGCTGTTGGAGATATTTATAGCCCAGTTTCAGGTACAGTTACTGAAGTTAATGCTGATTTAATGGATGAACCTGAAAACATCAATGAAGATGCTCTCTCTGCCTGGTTATTTAAGGTTAAGCCTTCAAATTGGGATGCAGAGAAAGCAAATTTATTAGATGAAGCCGCTTATAAGGCTTTCGTTGACACACTAAAATAAGTCATTATTAAATTTTAGATTAAATACCCCTAATTTATTCTTTTTTTTTGATTTTATTTGAATAGCTTAAGATTTAACTCAAATTACCAGAAATTAAGATCTTCTGTGTATCACAAAAATTAATGAGTTTTTCCTAAAAATTAAACATTAAATAACCTTTCGCCAAGTTTTATTGTTATTATTGCTTGTAATGCCACAAAAGCCGTAATAACTAAAATTATTCCTATTACTAGAATTTTTACTGCCGTTTT
>JAEOSD010000175.1 GCA_016840545.1 Promethearchaeota archaeon | reverse complement strand
AAACATCATCTCCTTAAGGAGTTAAAACTTTTTATTTTTGAAACAATTTAGCATTTAGATTTCATTTAAACTACAATAAAAGCTTTGATTTTTTATACTTAAATATCTTTGCCAAATAAAATTGGATAATTAAAAAAGCGATTGACTCTTATCCAATTTATCTCAATTTTTATGGAATTAAAATAACTATTATTAATTAATTTTTAATTCATAATTAAATTGGGTGATTTATATCACAAGAAAAAGATTAAAAATTGGTTTAGTGCAGTGCTACTTTGGACGTGGCAAGGGTAAAACTACAGCCGCGTTAGGACAAGGATTCAGAGCAATTGGACATGGTTTTAAAGTATATATGGTGCAATTTATGAAAGGGGATTATCGTTATGGTGAGTTAGAATCAATCAAAAACACACCTAATTTTGAAGTAAAACAATTTGGTACTCCAGATTTAATTAGTGAACCAAGAGATATTGATTATGAGCAAGCTAAGAAAGCATTAGAATTTGCAGAAGAAATTATTATGAGCGATGAATATGACATTGTTATTTTAGACGAAATTGGTGTAGCTATTGCATATAACTTAATTGATGTCGAAGATGTGTTAAAAATAATTAATAAAAAACCAGAAAAAGTAGAACTAATTTTAACTGGGGGACCAAATATGCATCCAAAAATAAAAGAGCGAGCTGATCTATTAACGGAGATGAGAATGATAAAGCATTATTATTCTTCAAAAAGTATTACTGCTAGATATGGTATTGAATATTAAGATCAATTATTAAAACTTATTATCCAGCAATTTTACCTTTATTATATTTATAATCATATACTTCAATCATATTTTTCCATCCTCAGATAAAATAATCTGAATAAAAATTAATGAACTTTTAGTTAAAGATTACATAAATAATATTGTTCCTTCTCCAGATGTTACAACTTCATCATTCTGGTTTTTTACTATTGTATCACATATAATGAATTTTAATTTACCATCCTTTTTAGTGAACTTTTCTTTCACTGTGCCAACAGCGGTTAATGTATCGCCAAAAAACACGGGTTTAATAAATTTAACAGTCTGTCCACCATACAAAATACCTGGTCCAAACAGTTTAGTCCCTAAAACAGCTGAAATTAAACCAGAACTTAGAGCACCATGTGCAACTTGTTTCCCAAACATCTGAGTTTTTGCATATTCGGGATCAACATGTATAGGGTTGTAATCTCCAGTCACTTCTGCAAATTTCATTACATCCTCTTCGGTTATAGTTTTAGTAAATTCTGCTGAATCTCCCACTTTATAATCTTCCCATTTAACTGGTTCTAATTTTGACATAAATTCAACTAATGAAAAAATAGATAAAAATATTAACTATTAAGTGAAAGAAAAAGAAATAAAAAAAGCCAACAATTCAATTTATTAATTTTTTTAAAATAATTAAAAACAAATAAAAGGTACAAAAAATGGGAAAATTAGCTAAAGGCGTTGCGTTGGTAGGAGCGGGAATGTCCAAATTTGGAAATCATTTCCCTGTTAAACGTAATCCTGATTTATGGATTGATGCATGGCTTAATGCAGTTGAGTCAGTGGATAATGGAATTGAGCCAAAAGATATTGATGCCTGCTATGTTGGTAATTATTCTTCAGATTTATTTAACCATCAAGGGCATTTAGGGCCCCAAATGGCTAATTTAGTTGGTTTAACACCAAAGCCAGCGCCTAGATTTGAAGGAGCTTGTGCTAGTAGTGGCATAGCATTAAGACAGGCGATTATTGCAATCGTTTCAGGCATTCATGATGTAATAGCGGTAAGTGGTGTAGAATGTATGACAGAACTCCCAACAGCTGGAGTTACTGACGTATTAGCAACAGCTTCCGATAGTTTATTCGAGTATCCTGCAGGGGCAACGTTTCCGGGATTATATGCTACACTAGCATCAGCACATTTTCATAAATATGGGACAACTGCAGAAGATTTAATGAGAGTTGGGATTAAAAATCATGAGAATGGTGCGGAGAATCCTTACGCTCAAATGCAACAATCAATTAAAGATATGATGATAAGTAAAAGGAAAAGATATGAAGAACAAGGAAGAGAGATTCCTGATTGGTCTGATGAGTTCGATTTTCTTAAAAGTTCTGCTAACCCAATTATAGCATATCCATTAAGATTATTTGATTGTTCTTTAATTACTGATGGAGCGGCATGTCTATTTTTAACATCAGAAGAAAAAGCTAAAGACTTTACAGACACACCTATATGGATAACTGGTACAGGTCAAGGTAGTGCTGCTTTATCATTACATGATAGGGATTCACTAACCTCCTTTATTGCGACAAAAGAGTCAGCAAGGCAAGCGTATCAGATGTCTGGTTTAAAACCAAAAGATATTGAAATCTGTGAAGTACATGATTGTTTTACAATCGCTGAAATTGTCGCTCTTGAAGACTTAGGTTTCTATGAAAAAGGTAAAGCTGTTGAAGCAATAAAAAATGGAGAAACAAAACGAGATGGAGCTCTACCAATTAACACCTCCGGAGGGCTTAAAAGCAAAGGACACCCTGTAGGGGCAAGTGGAGCAGGAATGGCAGTAGAGATTTTCAAACAGATGAGGGGTATTGCAGAAAGAAATAGACAGGTAAAATTTGATGTTGAAAAAGCAATGACTCACAATTTAGGAGGATCTGGTGGAACTTGCGTAGTCACCATTTACCAGAAATAGAGGTGAAATTTTAAAAATGTCAGAAATGGATAAAGATTTTACTATACAAAGCTATTTAGAATTTTTACAAAGTAAAAAATTAATGGGCTCAAAATGTAAAAATTGTGGTATACTATACGTCCCAGTAAGAAAATTATGCACTAAATGTAATATATCTAACATGGAATGGGTCGAAATGTCTGGGAAAGGTGAATTAGCAGCTTTTACAAGTATTACAGTAGGAACACCTTATTTTATTGAAAAAGGATATGATAGAAAAAGACCTTATTGCTTTTCAATTATTAAACTTAAAGAAGGTGCTATGGTTTCAGCACAACTTGTTGGTGTAGAAGAAAGTAAACCAGAAACTATCAATATTGGAATACCAGTAAAAGTTAAATTTTTAGAAACGGAAATTAAGGGAGAAACTAAAATAGATTTAGGATTTGAACCTACTTAAATTTCATTACATTTTTTATTTATTTTTTCTATAATTTTTTAACAGAAACAAATATTATTCAAATAATTTTCAGGTGGAGCCTATAAAGAAATCATACAAAATCTTTGTCATAATCCTACTAATTGTAATAATATCTAGCGGATTTTTGTTACCTTTACTTTTAATTAAAGGGTCTAATATAGAAAATATTGACATACAATTGAAATTTGAGGGTGATAAAGCATATATTCATGTGGAGGAACAAATTCTAATAAATCAAACTCATTTTCGAATACCTGGTACTCAAGGAAGAGAACAATGTGCACAATATTTTATTACAAAATTTCAACAAATAACTTCTAATTTTTCATATATATTACATAATTTCACAGTTCATTCAATAGAATGTCAAAATGTATTATTCAAACTCAATGAAAATTTCAGTAATGTCGTTATTTTAGGGGCACATTATGACTCTAGAGCAAGAGCGACAAAAGATCCAATAATCGCGAGCAGAACAAAACCAGTTCCAGGTGCTAATGATGGTGCGAGTGGTTGTGCCGTATTAATCGAATTAGCAAGAGTTTTATATGAAAGAAGAATAAATTTAAGTTGTCAAATTTGGTTTTTGTTTTTTGATGCAGAAGATCAGGGTTATGACTATGCTGCTGGAATAGAAGGTTGGGATTGGTGTGAAGGATCAACAAGTTTTGTAAATAATATCAATAACTTCTATAATTCATCAAAAGAGTACTTTGATTGTATGCTTTTATTAGATATGGTTGGAGGTGAAAATTTACAGTTTATCAATGAGCAATACTCGACCTCATCATTATTAGAAGAATTATTTGAAATAGGAAGGCAACTAGGATATACGACCCAATTTCCCACAGATCCTTATTCGGCAACTATTACTGACGATCATGTTGCTTTTATCAATAATGGGATTCCTTCTGCAGATTTAATAATAAAATTTTGGGATAATCCTGAATGGCCTTATCATCATACTACTCAAGATGATCTGTCTCATATTTCAAATTTGAGTCTTGAAATCACAGGTCGGACTGTCGAGCAATTTGTCTATAATAATTATTTAGGTATTCCTTCTAATGATTACCAAGGTAATTATCCATGGAAACAAGATATAAATGTATTAGATACAGAATTATTGATTTTTCTTACCATTTTTTTCGCAATAATTGGAGTTTCTTCATTAGTAATTCTTCTAATCAGAAGAATTTATGTTAAGAAAAAAGATAACAATTCAAGAATAAAAATTAAAAATACATTCTAATAGCTAAACCTATTAAAACTATTGCTACAAACAACTGGAGATAAAATTTTGGCATTTTTTTCGAAATCTTAGCTCCAATAATCGCACCTAAAATGGACCCTAACCCCATTAGCAATCCTAATATTAGCTCTACCTGGCCAAATAGTAGTTTCGAAATTGAATTGTAAATGGCTAGAAAGAATACTATAGATGTTGAAACTGCTGTAGCATAGTGAATTGGAAAAATCAATAGGAGATTTAAGGCAGGAGTTATAATCACACCACCACCAATTCCTAAGAGATTTGAAGCGAAACCTGCTAATAAGAAAAGAGGTATAGTTTTCTTTAATTTAGTTTTATAGTCAATACTTTTTAAAAAAGAAAGATCTTCATTAAATAACTTGTTATTATTATCGTTATTTGAATTTCTATGCTTATGAATACTTTTATAGACCATATATAATCCAATAATGATTAATAAAGTGGCAAATAATAATTTTAGAATTGTGATATCTATTTTTACAAATACCAATAATAACGTGCTTAATAAACATCCAAGTATTGAAAATCCACTAAATATCAAGGAAAGTTTTAAATTAGTTCTTTTATCTTTCAAATACATTATAAATCCTGAAGCAGAGGTTAATAAGATAATAAAATTAGAGGTGTCAATTGAAACATTAATTGGGATTAAGAAAAATAGAGTAATAAAACTAACATAAAAAACACCTCCTCCTGTTCC
>JAEOSD010000174.1 GCA_016840545.1 Promethearchaeota archaeon | reverse complement strand
ATTTTTGCATTTAGTATTCTCGTTATTCTTTCAGAAAAAATGGCTAAAATATTTTCAGAGTCTAGTGGTAATTCAAAGAAGGCTAGTGTTTTAAGAATAATTACTATGGGAGGTTTTTTCTTATTAGCATTTGGAACTTCTTTCCTCCTTTCCTGGGCATTGAATCTTATTGGAGATTTTTTCATAATATTCCCCACCAATGAATCTGCTAGTTTGTTAAATCGCATTTTAAGCTTTATTCCTTTCCCTTTTGGGATAACTTATTTAATTACCTTTATGGCAAATCCAGTACTCATACCACCAGACTTAATTTTTACTTCAATAGTTGGTTTTGCTTTATTTATAGGATTAACATTCTTATTATATAAAGTTGCTATAAAGCAAGTTAAAAGTGTAACCGCCACTGAAGTTGAGCTTGATAAAAAGCGAAAGAAGAAATATATTAGCAAAAAAGAAATAACAGTAGAAATCAAGACTATTTCAACAGAAAAATCATTTGTTCTGAAGGATTTAATATCAACAACTAGGGATTATCAAAGTTTTATTTTTCTAATAATGCCTATTATATACCCGATTATCCTAATTCTAAGCGTGACGCCTGCTTTTGCTGAGGAAATAATCTCTTATGAGAGCATTATTATTTTATGGTCAATAGTAATTGGGGTGAATCAATTCATACCCTTTATGCTTGTTGCTGGCTTTTTAAATATGGAAGAATCAGGAGCATCTATTTTAGCATCGTTACCATTACTTGCAAGGAAACAAGCGAAAGCAAAAATATATTTGATGCTAACGATTCAGGCTATCGGTCTCGGACTGATGGGGGTCATATTAATGATTATGACAAATTCATTAATATTATTGACACTTTTTCTTCTAACAATTCCAATTGCATGGATATTTCTTATCTTCACATTTGAACTGAAGGTCCGTTTTTTTGGGAAAATGAAATACAAATACGTTGTTGAAGAAGTAAACAAACAACGGAAGGTCTTAAAATGGATATCAATGATTTGCTCAGAACTGTTAATTTTTTTCACTGTTATCATCATTGAATTTACGTTGTTAAGTTTATATGGAATTTTAGGGATTATTATCGGTTTAGTGGTTATTGGAATAATTGGTCTTAGTTCTTTGCTTTACATTTTTACTAAGATGTTTCCTAAGGAGGAAGAAATGGCTACTTATTATACAGGTGGACTATTAAGAAGGAATGTTATTGCAGGGGCTATTATCGTTATACTACTGTACTTTATTTTTCTAAATTTGGCAGGCTTTATTGAATTGCCAATATTGCCTTTTCTCTACCAAATACCCTTAGAATATTCTGCCTTAATAGAGGTTATCTTAATATTTCTTACGCTTACGCTTTTGTTTTTTGTTATCATTCCTATTGGAATGAAATTACCAGATGGCAAGACTTCTTTAAAGCAATATACATATTCTATTGGACTTACGAAACCTAAACCAATTGTAAGAAATATTTTACTTGCAATTTCGTGTTTTATTCTATATGCCGTATCTGGGATGTTATTTGCTGAACTATTTGGTACATATATTTTTAACATTGAGGTCTTATTTGGTTATCCTAGCTGGATTTTATTATACGTTATGCTTTATCCAGCCATTTGGGAAGAAATTGCCTTTAGAGGAGTAATCTTAAAACTACAGTTGAAAAAATACTCAAAAATGGCCTCTATTATAACTAATGGAATACTCTTTGGGCTTTCTCATTTTATTGGTTTATTATCAGGTCAAAGTCTCGGAGGCACACTAGGTCAAGTATTTTTTGCGAGTTGTTTGGGGATTGCTATCTCTTACGTCTTCATCAAAACAGGTAGTTTATTACCTTGTATAATAATTCATTACTTAGTCAATTCATTTGGACAGTTATTTGTTTATGCTTTATTTTCAAATGTTGTGAATTCCTATTTATTTCTCGTATATGGAGCAAGTTTAGTACCGATGATATTAATTCTATTGTTTACAAAATTAATTGTAAGAAATAGAAAACCATAAAAACGATTCTAAAATTTTTTTATTATTTTTTTATACTACTTTTTTTGATTCATTAATTAAAAAAGCTATACATATATTTAATGCATTTTCTAACGTCCCTTTTTTAATTTTATCAGGTGTATCAGTGTCTTGATGATAATAACTTGATCTAGTCTTCCAATCAGCTGAATTTATAAATCCTGCTTTTATATTTGCCTTTGAAAATGCTGCAGCATCAGAACCACCAGATAACCTACCCAAAGTTTTTTCCAATTTTCCAGAACCTAATGTTTTTGCTTCTATTTCAACGAGGTTTGCTGCTTTTAATAGTTTTAGTACCATCTCTTCTGAATGTTTAGTTCTAGTAGTTGGTTCATAATCGATAACATGGAATCCATCAGGAGTCTCTAATCCATCCATATTTACAACCATAGCATTATAATCGTTTAATTCATCTAAATGTGAAGATACATACCGATATGCGCCTCTCAAACCAGCCTCTTCGCAACCAAATGCTATTAATCTAATTTCTGTATTATTAGGAATAATATCTTTATTATTTTTGAGATAACGCCCAAGTCCAATAAGAACAGAGCAACTACTTAAATTATCGACAGCACCAGGTACCACATTACCTTTTTCTCCAGAAGGTACGAAGAAAAACAGCCCAATAATAGAGGGACTCCCGATTATTAGTAGCCATATTGAAGTATTGAAGAAGATTGACTTAAGCGTAATGAATCCAATCACCATGAACATAAGATTTAAAAATGCAATAATCAACCAAATTAGAATTAACAAAATTCCTCCAAAAGCTAAAACTAGGAAACCCCATTTTAGTAGCTTTAATAGAGTAAATTGGATTGCGGAGTCTATATGAGCTGAAAAAATGATAATATTTTTTGGCTCTCCATTTAATATTTTTCCGATTACATTTTGAGACGATTTCTTGCGAAATAAGGGGTCAATAAACTCTCGATAGTTAAAAAATTCCTCCCACATTATTACTATTGAAAGAAAGACTAAAAGGAAAGATATAATAGATATAAACGCCAACCAAAAAGGATTTGAAAGTAATTGCATAATAAGATAAAGTCCAATTGATGATAGAATACAAATCATAATTAATCTTATCCACCCAAGGAATGCTTTAGGATGGCATGTAAAATGCTCCAAAGAAACAGTATCACATATTTTTTCCATTTCTCTTTTTATTATTTCAGCAGCTTTAGCTTCTGCTGGGCTACAAGGCATCCTAGGACCACATTCATTTATGATCTTTTTTACAAAATTATACATATAATCAGAATCTTCTTTTAAGGCCTCTATTTTCATAAAATTACCTATCTTTATTTAAAAAAATAAATATGTCAAAAAAATATTAAATCTCAATAAATATAAAATTAAATATTAAAAAAAGAGGAAGATTTCCATGAATATTTTTAGATTGGAGCAATTTGTTTGTGAAACATGTGGTTATAATATGATTGGTTATCTTCCTGATAATTGCCCTTTCTGTGGATCATCAAGGGAAAAATTTATAACAGCTGAATTTTGTTCAAAAAAATATAGTATTAAAAAGGAAAAAGTTACAAATAGAGTTTTTAGTTTAAGAAGTTCACCAAGATTGGGTTTAGAGCATCTTGCATATTGTATAATTTCTGATAATCAGAAAATTTGGATTGATTGTCCTTCTACTTTTCAATCTAGTCTAGACAGAATGGACAAAATATTATTTACCCATCACCATTTTCTAGGTGCTTCAAATCTCTATAGAAGCTACTATACTGCATTTATTTGGATACATCAATATGATACTCAAAACATTCTTGCTCAAAATCATTCTTTTGATAAATTATTTTTAGAAAATTTTGAATTAGATGGAATCGAAGCGTTCCATATTAATGGACATACACAAGGATTTACATTTTATATATTTCAAGATGTTTTATTCATATGTGATTATGTATTTCTCACTAAAGGGAGTATGCGTCTTAATCCTTATGGTTCAAATAAAAGAACTATTTATGGAGCTTATAAAATTAAAGAAATAATTGAAAATAAGGCTCTCAGTAAGGTTTGTGGGTATAATTATATAGATGATTACTCGGATTGGAAAGAAAAATTTGAAGAATTATTGATAATAACTAATTTTTAATTTAAAAAGAATATTAAATAGTCAAAAGATTAATTTAGGTTTTAAGCATTAATATTTAGTATTAAAGATTTAAATTAGATAATTATAAGATGAGCTACAAAGAAATTGAAGTTACTTGTCCAACATGTTCCATAGTTAAAGTAATTAAAGTTCCTATGAGAATTTTTTCTCAGAAAAAATTTGGAACGATTAAAATACAAGTACCTCAAGGTGGAGTGTGTAAAGAACATCAATTCATTGTATTTGTTGATACTAAAGGCATTATCAGAGGTTATGACCAAATTGACTTGCTAATGAAAAGAGTCGCCGAAGGGGAAGAGAAAACCCGGAGATTTAGCATAAAACATTTTGTAGATATTTATGGCTTATATGGATTATTTTGTTTGATTCATGCTAAAATATTTAATTATCCTGCATATATTATAAGGGATAAGGAATCTGAAGATTTCTCGGATGTTATCAATAAAATTGGTGATACATTACTCCCAGAAGCCTATCAGGGTACCTCTAATGTTAGTTTTTTTGAGGAAATTGATTATAATAAAATTAAATTAAATGACAAGAATGCTTTCCTTATGGATACTCATCAACATATCTTACAAACACCATGGGAGGAAAAGTTAAAATTTGAAGAAGAAATGATCAAAAAAGCGCTAGATATTTTTGATGAAGACGAACAAGTGAATCTAATTCAACAAAGTATTTCGAAATTGGTAAGAGAAGCTGAATATGTTAAAAGGGTTTTAGAAAATGTAAAAGAAATATATGACGAGGATCTAGTAGACCAAATAGCACGAGAACTAATGATTCCTAAACCTAACTATTATCGAATAAGCTTAATTAAGGATTTTATAAAACAAAGATATTCTCCTAAATTAGCAGCAAAAATAAAAAGTAAAGTGGAAGAATTTTTAAATCTTCTTTAAGCTGTTTTTCTATGCAACTAATATATTTAATAAATATAGAGGAAGAATTTTAAGTCTTGTTTAAAATATTGATTAAT
>JAEOSD010000061.1 GCA_016840545.1 Promethearchaeota archaeon | reverse complement strand
ATTTTCACCATATTGACCAATACGTATAATAGCTCCAGGACCAGGGTCAATATGTGCCTGAATTCTATTAAACTTATATAAAATTCCTCCTGTAGCCCTATATTGTGTTCTAATATGATGCCTACCTCCGCCAGAACCAAGGATTACTAACTGATCTTCCATTATCACTCTATCATAGAAGTAAGATAATTATGGGAAGTAATTCATCATATCATCTAATATTTTCTTTTTAACATCAGTTTTTTTGCAATACATTCAAATACATGATTTACATTATAACCTGTTTTTGAAGATGTTTTTATAAATTCAAGCATATTAAAGGTATTTTTAATATCTAAAGCCGTTTCATCATCAACAGCTATAACATCTTCAAGATCTAATTTTGTACCGACAAGAATAATCGGTAGATCTAAATCATGCAATCTTACCATGTTTACCCAATTCAAAATATGAGGCATTTGAGGCATTTTGGTTAAATCAATTAAAAGAAGAGCTCCTCGCGCTCCCATAATGAAGTTTGAAAGCAGGTGTCTAAAACGCTCTTGGCCTCCCAAATCCCATAATTGTAAGGAGCAATTACCTTCTTCCAATGATATTTCTTTTAAGAAGAAATCAACTCCGATAGTTGTAATTGTAGATTCATCGAAGATGCCATCTACGTATCTCCTAAGCAAGGTTGTTTTACCCACACCGCCATTTCCAGCTACAAGGAGCTTAAAAACAAAGTTTCTAATTATCATTATGGGAATTTACTTTATTATAAATCGGATGTAAATTAAGTTTTCTTAATATAACACAAGAAAATTAACAATTTTATATTTTAATATAATACTTCCCTATTATTTTGATATTAAAATTCTTTTATTACTATTTTATCAATTTGATTTAATAGAGGTATCAATTCTTTATCAATACTTTTTTGAATCATTAATTTAGAAGGAATAAATTTCTCTCTTTTAACTAGAGTCTCATAGATTGATTTTGAAATTAACTGCCCTTTCTTACCTAATTCTACTAATAATTTATGATTTTTATCTTCTGGATTAAATATTTTAACTGGATTTTCAAACGGAATTTTGAATATATGCCTTGAACTCTTTTTAATACGAATTTGTTTATTCATTAGTGGTGAATTTAAAACAGCTGATAGATAATAGGCTTCCTCTATATTTTTTGCATTATAAAAACTTAAATCTCCTGTTATCAAATAATCTCCTAGAATCACCGCAGAATTTAGGACTGAACCAGAATTATTATACACAACTTTTATTTTAGCATTTTGGCGCGGATTAATGAGTTTTGACCAACGATTTAAATTATCCATTAATGATTTATTTTTAGTAGTCTCCTTTTTATGTCTTAAGTAAATACGATTAATTTTATCATAAAAATTTTTAGCATATTTTGGTAATCTTGAATAATTAAAGCTTAAATCCTCCTTTGAAAGTGGTAGAAAAACATCATAAAAATTATAAACAAAGAATTTAACAAGTTCAGTACTTTTAATAACTTTAAAAATATATTGTTTTTCAATAATTTCATTGCTAAACTCTGTTTTATTCCAAGGTGTTTTTGCTCTTTTAAAGATTCTCTCATCAGGATTAATTTTAACTAAAGAGTTATTAAACCTTTCATATTTGATAAAGATTAAATTTCTAGGATTTAAATCTGCCCCTTTATGAAAAAGTTTTTTATATTTACTGTGTTTGAAAAATAAGAGGTTTTGATATTCTTCTTTTGACACTAGTTTATGAATATAGGTTTTATCATTTCTTTTTTCAATATGATATGGAATAAAAATTTCTTTCTTTTCCATATTTAAATCGCAATCTTCAAAACAAGTAAGATTTCTTTGATTATCTGCTATATTATAATAATATACTGGAATTTCAAATCTTTTTTGTACGAGATTAGATTCCGATTTCTTAGCATATAAACATATAAAATCTATATTAAATATTTTTTCAATATTAAGCTTAAATTGCCATATTTTCATATCAGAAAATCCTTCGAAACTACGGAAACGGGATGCATGAGACCCGTTCATAATTCCTTTAGTTATTACAAAAAAAATCTTTGCATTCTCCTTCATATACGCACAATTTGCCTTATAAAAGAAAAGAGATGCGATTTCAATATTCAAAATATTTTTTGGTTGTGGTTTGATTTTTAATTTTTCTGCTAATTGTTTTACTTGATGCTGAAATTCAATTGATTCTATAGCTCTTAATGTGTACCAAGGAGGATTACCAATTACTAAATCAAACCTTTTTTGTGAATTAGATTCTGATGTGAATAATGCATCTCTTATTAACAAATTGAATTTAATCCTTGAAACTTTTTCCCTTAATAATAAGAAAAAATTAATTTTAGCTATAAAAATTGAAATTGGGTTGATATCATAACCGGTAAGGTTATTTACTGCAGCAATTTTCTCCTCTTCTGATTTATTGGAGGAAAGTATGATTTTAAGAATTTCAACTAAAAAGATAGCTGAACCACAACTAGGATCAAGTACTTTATCTCCAAATTCATAGCTTTCTTCAACCATCTTTTTAGCTAGAAATTTTGGAGTATAAAACTCGCCTGACTTATGTCTTATTAGATTCGAGAAAAAGTGTTGAATAATAAAATTAAAAAAATTTTCATTGGGTATCTCCAATTCAAAAATTTCTTTGTCTATAATATTTAAAAATTTTATATATGAGTTTTGACTCATATTTTCAAGTATTTCAAAAAACGGAATAAAATAATCCTCCAAAAAGAATAACTTCTCGTTATATTCTTTTTTAATCTTATCTTTTAAATTATTAAATTTTTCAGTGGTAAATCTTTCAAAGTAAGTGACTATAGTACATTTTAAGATAAATTTTAAGATAAATAGATATCCTAAGAAATAGAGTAAAGCAAATAATATATATAAACGCAGATTTGTAAATTTGCTTCCATAAATTTTAACAAAATATTTATACCATTTATTATACTGTACTGTTTGCTGGATATTACTACTTTCTAGTAATTCTTCAAACTGATTAAACTCAATTTCTATTTCTTCAAGAATCAACCTAATCTTTTTATTTAAAATAAGTTTAACCAATTACTTAACTCCTTATTGTGTAAATAATCAATGAATTAATATTTAATTTTAAATTTATTTTTCCTATATTTATGTATTAATTAGAATTAATTTTTATATGAATTAAGTTTGCATTGACATCAAGCGAGATAAAATTATCAAAGTTTCTGGAACACGGTATTGAGTTCTCTTGTCAAATGTGCGGAGATTGTTGTAGGGGGTTTAAAGAAGGAGAGGTCTATCTTTATAAAGAGGATATAGTAAGATTAGCAAATCATCTTCATTTAAAGGGAGAAAATGGGTTGAGCATATTCGCAGAAAAGTATCTAAAAGTTATTAAAGACACTTTTTTTTGGAAAGCACCAGAAGAAACAAGAGGAAAAACGTATAAGATTAACACATTGGGATTTAAATTTACGGGAGATGATGAGCACTGTCATTTTTTACACGATAATTCATGTACGGTTCATGAAGCGCGACCTTTTCAATGCAGATGTTTCCCATTTTGGAAAATGATGGTAACCAACAAAAAGAATCTGGTTAGATATTCAAAAAAATGTCCAGGATTACGTTTATTAAAAGGGAGATTTTATACGAGAAGAGAAATCTTAGAATGGGCAAGAAAAGAATATATGACGGAAAAGGAATATTTCTTAGAATTAAAAAAACATAATTTTAATATAGTCAAGGTGTATCCTTTTCTCCCTAAAGAAATGGTTGAAAATGTTAAAACACAAAAAGAGGCTTCTAGTTGTAAAAATGGAGATTAATTTATTTATTGCTTTTAATATTTAATATAGTAAGTTTTAAGTAGCAAAATTTAGGTTTGATTCCTACTTTAATAAATAATAAGCAGTCTCTCAAATTTCTTTATATTTGGGAAAAGTTAAAATTATCTTACATTACTAATTAGCAATAATTAATAGATACTCATTTTTATATTACTCATAAGTTAGCGTAAATTCATTAATATTAAGTGGTTCTAAATTGAAAATTGGATTATATATATGTGATTGTGGAAAAAACATCAGTGGGGTTATTGATAATAACAAGTTAATTGACCATTTCAGTAAATATCCAGATCTATATGTGATTGGGGACCAATATTTATGTTCTGAGGCTGGTTTAAATAAGGTTATTGAAGAAATAAAGGAGAATAAGATTGATCGTGTTGTAATTGCCGCCTGTTCATTTAAATTACATGGATTACTATTCAGAAAAACAATTGAAAAGGCTGGTATAAATCGATTCCTTATTTCCTTTGCTAATATTCGAGAACAAAATTCGTGGGTACATAGCAACGAGCCTGAAAAGGCAACTAGAAAAGCAATTGATCAAATTAATATGGCAATTGAGCAAGTTAAGCTTTTAGAGCCATTAGAAATTCAATATTCTAGGATTACGCCTTCTACTTTAATAATTGGAGGCGGGATTGCAGGAATAAAAGCAGCATTAGTTATTGCAGAAGCAGGATATAAAGTATACCTAGTGGAGAGAGATTTAACTATAGGTGGTCATATGGCTCTTTTTGATAAAACTTTTCCAACTTTAGATTGTAGTATTTGTATTTTAGGACCTTTAATGAGTGAGGTAAATGATCATCCCAATATTGAGCTATATACTTATTCTGAAATAAAGAATGTGGAAGGGTATGTAGGAAATTTTGATGTGACCATCACCAAAAAGCCTCGATTCATTGTTGAGGAAAATTGTGTAGGTTGTTTTGATATTTGTAGGGATGTTTGCCCAATCGATGTAGAGGATACATTTTTCCCAAGAAAAGCAATTGATATTTCATATCCACAAGCAATTCCGCTCTATCCAAATATCTTGGAAGATTATTGTATCGGATGTAAAGCTTGTGCTCAAGCATGTGATAGAGATGCCATTGATTTTGACCAAAGAGAAGAGGAATTAACAATTAAGGTTGGGTCCATTATCGTAGCAACCGGATTTGAAACATTTGACCCTAGCTTACTTGGAGAACTTAATTATGATAAATATGCGGATGTGATTACGACGATGCAAATGGAACGTTTACTTAATAATGATGGTCCTACACGAGGTAGAGTTATTAGGCCATCAAATGGAAAAGTTCCAAGTAAGGTATCATTTGTATTATGTGTTGGATCTCGAAACCAAGTTATTCATCACGATTATTGTAGCCAAGTTTGTTGTAATCTATCTATAAAGGAAGCAGTTTTACTGAAAAAAGAACATCCCGAGATTAAAGTATCTATCTACTATAATGATATAAGAGCCGTTGGAAAAAATTGTGAAGAATTTTATAATAGAGCTCGTGAAGATTTTGGAATTAGATTTATTAAGAGTAATATATCTGCTATTTTAAAAGGTGATATCTCAGAAGAAGGCAAGTTGCTAGTACGAGGCGAAGATGTAATTGAAGGAAAGATATTCGAGAATGAAACCGATTTAGTTGTTTTAGCAGTAGGAATGGAACCTGCAGACGGAACTGATAAAATAAGTAATATTTTAAACATTTCACAGGATTCATATGGCTTTTTACTTGAGAAACATTTAAAAATTAAACCGTCTGAAACCTCGGTAAATGGAATCTTTTTAGCTGGTGCAATTCAAGGTCCAAAAGATATTCCAAACAGTATAGCACAAGCAGAAAGCGCTGCTGCAAAAGCAATTGCCTTAATTTCAAAAGGTAATGTAGAACTAGATCCTCATATAGTCTATTTTAATGCTGAAAATTGTGATTTATGTAGATTATGTGAACATATTTGTGTTTACAATGCTATAAAAATAGAAGGAAATAAATTAAATCTTACTCAAGCTAATTGTTCAGGTTGTGGTGCATGTGCAGCAATGTGTCATAGTGATGCCCTCTATATTCCAGGATTTAAGAAAAGTCAGATATCTACCCAGATAAGGACGGTTTTAAGTAAAAAAAAAAGTGATTATCCTTTGATTATAGCCTTTCTATGTAATTGGTGTTCTTATATCGGAGCAGATCTCGCCGGAACAAGTAAAATAATATATCCTTCAAATATACGAGTAATTCATGTCATGTGTACTGCAATGTTAGATCCTGCTTTAGTTTTTGAAAGTTTCTTTTTGGGTGCTGATGGAGTATTAATTGCTGGATGCTACGAGCAAGATTGTCATTATGATACTGGTTTTCTCAAAACAAAAACTCGATATAGCAGTATTAAAGAGATGTTGGGTCAAACTGGTATTCATGAAAAACGAGTTAAAATCACAAGTATATCCGCTGGCGAGGGTGAAAAATTTGCTCATGTCATAACAGATTTTAAAAAGGAATTAGAAGAATTGGGTCCAATAAAACCTGGAGAATTTACTAAACCTATATTAAAAGAGGAACTAATTAAAGAGAAAGCTAAATTGGACGAGTTATAAGTTTATTTAGTTTAAAATTTGGAGAACATCATTCATTTGAATAAATAACTTTTAAAATTTGCTTTTAAATATTTTATAATTAATCTTATAAATCTTATTAATTAATTTTCTTTATAAATACATCAGTTAAAAATAAATAATTTTATTTTATTAAATTAGTACAAAATGAAGATTCGAGCAATTACAATTGGTCAAAAAATACCTTTTTTAGCAGAAGATAAAGTTTTAGAAAATATATTAGAAAGAAAACTTGAAGCATTTTACTCACTAAATAGTGAATTAACTAAGAAATTTAACGATGTAAATATTGAAGTTCAAACTAAGCGCTTATGCTCCCAACCAATTCTATCTTATGAACAGCAAGTTTATGAAAAAAATTTAAATGAGACATTAACACGAATTCATGATCAGTTAAGTATAATTGAAAGATTAATAAAAGAATATGAAATTGATTATTTTGCAGCTTGTACGGTTCTCGCTGATATTCAAATACAAAAATATGGAGTGTATGAAAAGCTCTTTTTAAATGAAGTTCCTCAATTTATTAAACGAAAGGAAAAATTTTTTACTTCATTACAAGTTGCGTCAAGAGATCATGGAATAAATTTATCTGCTTTAAGATCTGCTGCTAAAATTATAAAAAGTCTCTCTGAACCTGATCCTTTTAACAATTTAAAATTTTGTGTAAGTTCTAATGTTACTCCGGATACTCCTTTCTTTCCTGCGGCATATCACATAGCTGAAAGACCCTCATTTGGACTTGCTCTTGAAATGGCAGATGAAGTAGTCTCTGTTTTTGAGAATTCCAAAACATTAGAAGAAGCTCAAATGAATCTCAGAAGAAAGTTCAATGAAATTTACAATGATCTAACAGTAATTTGTGAGGAAATACCAAAAAAATATAATATTGAATTTCATGGAATTGATTTTTCTCCAGCACCTTATCCCACCATTGAAAAAAGTATAGGTACTGCTTTTGAAAAACTAGGGTATGAATATTTTGGAGCTCATGGCTCATTAATTGGAGTTGCATTAATTAAAAATGCAATTCCAAGAAAAGAGAAAGTAATTGGCTTTTCTGGATTTATGCCCTCTGTTTTAGAAGACTTTGCTATTTCTCAGAGTCTCTCAGAAAATAAATTTAATTTAGATACTCTTCTCTTATATGCAACACTCTGTGGAACAGGTCTTGACTGTGTTCCTTTACCTGGAAATATTACTCAAAAAGAATTATTTTATATTTTACTAGATCTCTCTACTATTTCAGTTAAATTTGATAAACCTTTAACTGCGCGATTAATGCCGATCCCTGGCAGGGAAAGTGGTGATGAAGTAGATTTTGATTTTGAATATTTTGCGTCCTCGAAAGTAATGGATATCAGAAGACTGAAGGATACCAAAAAAGAAGATATTTTTTCTCGAAAGGAAAAAAGCTTTCATTTTATTTAAAATGAACACTTCTTTTAAGAAAAAAAAGTTAAGTTAGTTATAATATAAATTTTAAAATGAAATTATACTAGATCCCTTAGATATAAAATAACTATTGACTTGTGATTATCTGATAGAATGACTGAAGATAAAATTAAAAGAATAAGAAAAAACAATTTAATATTCTTCAATGAAGCTTTAGAATATTTAGATGATTTCGATTATAGAAAAACAAAAAAATCTAAAAAGTCTCCTCTAAGGCGCTCAAATCTTTTACGGGATGAGATGCTTGAGGAATTAAATCATTTAAAAGAAATTATTATTAATAATCCAGATTTAAAGTTAGAGGCTTTAAATAAACAAGAGAAAAAATTATTTTTTAATTTTATTGAATATTACTCTATATGTCCAATATGTAAAAAGACTAATCACTATTCTAATTTAAAGAAATTCTACTTTAATGAAAAATTGGACAATATCAGAGAAATACTTCTCCGTATCATGAACTTTAATGATTCTAAACTTAGCAATTTAAATTTAAATTTTGGAATTCCTTGTTGTAATTGCTATAAAAAATATTTAGAAGAATTTTAGAGTTCTAAAACATTTTATTTAAGAATTTCGATAATTTTCCCAGATTGGGTAATACTATAAATTATTTCTTCATTTATTACTTCTTTTTCAATACATAATGCCTTTATTAAAAAATCCATGTTATAATCAAGAACAGATAAGTCATTTATTACTTGATTTTCTGATAATATTTCAAATAATTTACTTCTTGAAATATTATTCGATTTATTTATGATCTCAAGAATTTCTCTTCTGATTGGATGATTAACAGCCTTCAAATAGAGATCATGATAATATCTATTTCCATCAAGTGTTTTGCATATCTCTTCTACTGTTTCAGAATTTTTAAAATCATCTGTCACGTGTGATAAAAAATATCAATTAAGAAAAACTTTTAGACTTTAATTCATAAAAATCAATTTAAATTTAAATCAGATGATGTTATAATGAATTTTAACGAAATAAAAGATCTACTTGGACCAGAAGCAGATGAATTATTGAGCTATAGTTGTACTGGAATTCCAAAGAATATGATTTATACACCTGGTCCAGACTTTATTGAAAGAGTATGGGAACATTCCGATCGCAATAATATTGTACTGGGAAATATGGAACGTTTATTGAACCAACGAGGTAGATTAGCAGGAACAGGGTATCTTTCCGTCTTACCAGTTGATCAAGGTATTGAACATAGTGCTTCAGCTAGTTTTGCTATAAATCCTTCTTATTTTGATCCAGAGAATATTATAAAGTTAGCTATTGATGGAGGTTGCAATGCTATAGCTTCTACTCTTGGAGTTTTAGGTATAATGAGTCGAAAATATGCTCGAAAAATCCCCTACATAGTAAAAATTAATCACAATGAATTATTGACAAAACCAGAAATTTCAGATCAAACACTATTTGCTGATGTAGATCAAGCATGGGCAATGGGAGCTGCGGCTGTTGGCGCTACCATTTACTTTGGCTCACTAGAGTCACGTCGCCAAATTCAAGAGATCAGTGAGGCGTTTAGATATGCCCATGAACTCGGATTAGTATGTGTTTTATGGTGTTACTTAAGAAACAAAGAAGAATTTGTCAAGGATGGAAAAGATTACCATACTGCTAATGATTTAGAAGCCCAAGCAAATCACATTGGTGTTACAATTGAAGCTGATATCATAAAACAAAAAATTTCTACGACAAGTAGAGGTTTTCTTGAACTTAACTTTGGCAAAACAGATAAATTAGTTTATGAAAAACTAGCTAAAGATCATCCTTTAGAGTGGAATCGATATCAAATTGCTAATTGTTATATGGGGCGGGTAGGGTTAATTAATTCTGGTGGTGAATCAGGCGGTAATGATCTTCAAGATGCTGTTAAAGCAGCTGTTATAAATAAACGTTCTGGAGGTATGGGGCTTATTCTAGGCAGAAAAGCATTTAAAAAGCCAACACATGAAGGAATTAAAATTCTTAATGCTGTTCAAGATGTGTATTTATGTAAAGATATAACTATTGCATGAAAAAGCCTAATTTATATAATTTTTTTACTTTTTATTTTTTCTTTTATTAGATTTTCAAATAAACATTGGACTACAATAACTTAATTAAGTGTATAATTCATATATATCATAAGTTAAAAGAAGATAAAAATATTCATTAAAAGTGAGAGAATAAAAAATGGGTAGAAATTATAATCCTCCACCGGGAGAAAATCCTTATAGAATAAGAAATACTACTACAAATACACCAAAACCGGTGAAACCAAAGGATAACCCTATTGATTTTCAACTTAACCGTATTTGTCCTATATGTGGAAAAGTTATAAAAATTAATCATAATTTTTGTAAATTCTGTGGAGTCGATTTAAGTAGTATTATACCCTTAGGAGATTCAGATAAAACTTTAATAGAGTTAGCAAAAACAGCATTGACAGATCCAAATGCAGACGTTCGGAGAGATGCTGTTGATACAATTGGAGATTTAGGAGAATCTGAGGTACTTGGTATTTTAACTTATATCCTCTTAAACGATGTTGATGCTTTGGTAAGAAAGGAGGCTGCGGATGAATTAGGAAATAAACATAATCCTATTTCTATTGATATATTAACTAAAGCCCTAAAAGATAGAAGTCCTATTGTTAGAAAAGAGGCAATAGAAGGATTAAAAAAAATAAAAAAGATGAATAAACCTAAAGAACAGCTCGAGAAAAGAGTTGAAAAAAAGATAGAACCAGAAATATTTCCTGAAACCGAGGAAATTAAAGATGAAGGACCTGAAGCCGAGGAATCTAAAGATGAAGAACCTGAAATCGAAGAATTCAAAGATGAAAAACCTGAAGAACAGCCTCTTAAGGAAATAGAACCTGAAGATAATGATTTCTATAGCTTATAAATTCTCTATAATTATACTTTTTTAAAATAAGTTAATTCTTAGCACATAAGAATTTTCGGTAATAGCCATTTAACTGGTGAGGATCTCTTTTTTTTATTTGATTTCTTATCTATTTCTGTTTATTCCTCTTCTTGTTTAGTTACTTGATTTGGGTTTTGTTTTGGAGTTTTTTTTTCCTTTAATACCTCAACAGCTTCTATCATACCTTTTTTTTCATCAAAATATACTCTAAATTTATTATTGTCCAATTCCATTACACCTTTGGGTACCTTTTTAACTTCTTCCCATACAATATCAACCACATTTTTCCCAAATACATCTGTTACTTTGGAAACTGCTCCATAAAGTGTATGTCCTAAAATTAAGTTTTGTCTCTCATAGTTTTCAGGAATTTTTAAATCTAAAATTTTATTTTTAATCTTTTGTTTTTCTTCTTCTGAGAATCCAAAAGATCGCTTAACTAAAGAAGATTTTGCCATTTGAGACGATTTAGCTTTCGCTACTGGACTACCCATAGCGAAGGAAGATATGACTACATCACTATTAATATCTACCAATCCTGGAGAAAAATATTCTTTCTCAATTTCTGCAGTTCTCATTCTTTTCTCTTTAGCAAGACGCTCAGATTCCTTTAGTTTTTCTTTTTCAATATTTCTAATATAATGCATATCTGGTAATCGTTCTTCTACTACCATCGATTCTAAGCGAAATGCATTAAGAAATTCTTGTAATTCATCCCCTTGATCAATGGATACTATTTTACATCTATGATAACGAAAATCATGCATAAGTTCTTTCTGCAATTCTTGGGCAACTTTTGAACTAATAAAACGTTTTCTTACAGGAGATTTAGAACCTTTCCAAATATATATTCTCCTTAAATCTTCACGAACAATAATAAGCACTTGCTCGGGATTTAAATGATCCTGAAGTTCTTCTGGATTTATTCTAAGTTTTTTACGTTCTCCTGTATTCTCTAAACCAAATACAATGAACTCATCGTATGCTTCTGCCATAGCTTATTACCTAATTCTAATATTCGTTTGATACGATATTATACAATAGATTACTTTAATAGTATGTTCAATTTACCAAAATATAAAATTACTTAAATAAAAATTTATTTAATCGATTAAATTGGATTTATGGCAAAATTGTTATTATTCATTATTAAAATAATTTTTTTTTTAGCCTTAATGACTTCTTATAAATAATTCTAATTTATTATTTTAAAAGGTACCTAACTTTTTCAGAATAATATTAAAAAAAGTTTAGAATGGTCTAGGAAATCTACCCCTGCGATAGGGGCCTCGCCAAACTGGACCAGGTCTGAAACCGGGGCCCATTCCCGCTGTATCATGCAGAACATTATCTATGGATAATACAAATCCTACTAATATTCTCCTATCAGTCTCATTATCTAATATTTTCAATGCGTAAGTATCTGCAAAATCAAACATGCCTCCCAGAAATACATCCCGCCACCTATCTGCTTTTTCAATTTCAGCGATTAACTTATTTGTAGTGACCTCATAGACTTTAAATGACCAACCCATGAAGTTTCCGATAGCTTCATACCATCTCGTGCCGTCTGGCGACTCCAAATAGAATTTATGCTTGAAAAATGTTAGTATCTTCCTTTTTATTCTTGCAATCATATTTCCTGCGGGATCTTTTAAATCTTGTGCACCTCGAGCCGAGAGAATTTTGCTATGAATTGTAGCAACAACTGTTCCATCAACTTCCTGAAGTTCAACCCTCCGTCTAATACTAAAAATAATCCTATTCATCTTTCCAATTAACTTTCCCTTCTCATCCATTATGTCACCAAATCCCATATCCCACATCCGTTCTTTGATTAAGTAATAAGACCGATTTATATCAAACAAGTCACCTTCTTTATGTTTCTCTGGTTCAGGGATAGTGCTTACTGTTTTTGATTCAGATTCCTTACGTTCTATTTTTTTTAATTCACTTCCACACTCTTCACAATATTTCTGATTTTTATCTTTTATTTTTGTACCACAGTGAGAACAATGCATTTTTACCAAATACAGAACTTTTAATTGATCAAAAAAAAGTAATATAATTTAATAAATTTAATGAGAATCAATAAACCTTTATTTAAGTGTTAGGGAAATTTTATAATAGAAATAAGCTTTAAATTACTATAATGGGAATTTGATTTATAATATCATGTCTACCATACCAAGCTTATTAAAGCTAAAGGATTATATTACTCTTATTGGAACAACTTTAGGATTGATTTCTCTTATCTCTGCTTGTATAGGTACACGTGACGCTATTTCTTTTGGATTTTTCTTAATTTCTATTTCAATAGGTACAGATTTAATTGATGGTTATATCGCTCGAAAAACTGGGACGGTAAATGAGATGGGAAGAGAACTAGATTCCCTAAGTGATTGCCTAACCTTTGGTATATCTCCCGCTATCTTAACATTTCAAGCTTTTAAAACCGGAACTCCTTATGATTATTTTTTATTAGTGGGGTGTATTCTTTTTGCCTTAGGTGCTTTGTTAAGATTAGCAAGATTTAATATATCTACTGATGCAGGATTTACAGGGGTTCCTACACCTGCTACTGCCTTATTAATAATTACCTATTTTTATGCTAATTATTTTTATACCTTTGCAATGGGCGGAATAGGGGTTCCCTTTCTAGAGATTGTTTATTATGCAACACCATTTTTCATGATTTTAATCGGATGGTTTAATATTACTATACATATTACTTTTGGGGAGAAGGGAAAAACAATCTATGTACTTTTTATCCTAATTGCTCCACTATGCCCAATTTTTGGAATAATTGGAATTTTAAATCCAAATTTTATAGTATCAATAATCGTAGCATTATTCTTCACAATCTCTTTCTTATGCTTAGTAGGGTATATTTTATCTAGATTATTTTTAAATCTCTTTAAGAAGAAGAAAGCCTCTTAATTTTTTATAAGATAAGAGGTATTGAAATATTAAACGTTTATTAATTATAGAATATGGCTTTTCCATTCTTCAATTTTTTCAATTATTTGCCTTACATCGTTTGGGGTTAAGAGATTTATCTGCTCTTTATATTGATTTATCGTACTTCGTAATTTATGTAAGGTAACTGAAAAACCCTTATTTTCTAAAATTAGGTCAGCAACTTTTTGTAACTCTATACTAAATTCCTCGCCTTTTAGGGTCCCTAATTTTTGGATTAATGTGTTAAATGCATTATTTATCAAAAATCCTGCTTCATCTCCTGCTTTAGGATGTACTTTTACCATAAAATCTGAATGCTGTTCCATTTGATGAGATAAATTTATAGTTGGAGAAGGGACTTCTTGTTGTGGTGGTTGAATTGAACTAGTTTTTTTCGCACTAATTGTTGTTTGTGGTTTCTTGGTTTCTTGGGTGGTTGGTAATTTTATTGGTGTTGGAGTAAATTTTTGAACTGGAATTTTAATATCAGGTGTTTTAGGGGTTGTATCAAATGATTTTTCTCCCTTACTCATTAAAGTATTTATACCAATTGATTTTGGAGCTTGAAGTAAATCTGAAGATGCTTTATTCCAGATTGAATCTATAACGGAGTCCATTAACTGGATAATAGGCTTATAAGTTGTACCAAAACCGATAAAGTCATCTAATTTATTTCTTGTTTCAATTCTAATACCTATAACTAAATAATCACTATCTGATTTTAATATAAAGATGTTCTCATTCTTAAGAGTCCTATAATCAAGATTTTTAATTCCTTTTAGTTGTTTAGCGCTACTATTTGTTTGAGCCTCTGAGGAAGCGATTTTTATTTTGAGATTACTAGATGCAGCCTTGAATTGCTGATCATTTAAATGACCCTCTAAATTTGGAATGATAAATAGTATTTTTTTTTTAGATCTATTAATTAAATTTATGATTTCCTCATCAACTTTTAAGATATTATTGACTGCCCAAATATTTTCAATCTTTATCTTTTCTGGTGTTATCAAATTCCTATAGGTTTCCATAACATTATTTATTGGATTATTTAAAGCTGCAATTGAATCAACAGAATTTTTTATGATATTCTCTAAATTATTGAGAATAGTTTTTTGAAACACTTCTAAATCATTGGATAGAGATTCTTTTTTATTTTTCAGTAAATCAAAAATAGATGTAAATTTTAATTCAAAATTATTTAAAGTATTTAATAGTAACATTTTGAAATCATCTCTAAATTGAAAACTGGATTCAATAATATTGTTTAAAGATTCTATCGTCTTCTTCACTTCCTCTTCTATGAGTTCATGTAAATTAACAGTGAATTGGGATTTCAATCTATCAAAATTTTTTTTGAATGATTCCTCTATAACTTGTTTTATATTTTTCTCATGTTTTTTAAGTTCTAAAGTTCCAATTTTTTCATTAATCTCATCTTTAATACTTGAGATTGTCTTTATTAAATTTCCAAATTGAGTTTGAGTAATTCCTTTTATCGTTTGGTGTAGATCCTCTAAAACCTTCCCCATTACTCTAAGATTTTCCATTCCTTGAACAATATCTTCAACTTCCTGCTTTTGAATTATTGTTTCTTCTTGAATATCTTTTCTTGTATCTTTAATTGCTTTAACAATAGTTTCTACTTCAATTATACTATTATCCTCAAATACCTTCTTTAATGAATTAGCTAATAATTGATGTAATTGATTTTTTATACTACCCAAATTACTCTTAATGTTTTCTAAGTAGTTTATAATTGGATTAAATGGTGGTAATGCCAAATACTGGTTTAAAATTCCTGATGATTGGGGGGTAATTGGAATTAATAATCCTATCGTAGTAAGTTCATTAATGATATTTAAATATTCTTCTTGAGAAAGGGTAGGGACCATTGAATACAACTCATTTGAGGACAATGGTTTCCTCCCTAAACTATTAAGATAAATTTTAATCGCATGTTCCGAAAGTTGGATTTGCTTTAAAAAATCTTCCATGTATATGCACTAATTATTTACTTATTTCTAATAACCTTATTCACCTATATTAATAAGTAATATCAAATTTTACTTTTTAAAATTTTGGAAGATAATAAATATTTAAAAAATAAATTTCTTAAATTAAATTAAAAAGGTTATAGGTTTTTTATTTCATGAAAACTTCTTATGAAGATATTTTTTTTTATTTAGATCTAACAAAGGATATAATAAAGAAGAAAGAACTAATTAAAGCAATAAAGTATTATATTTCTGAAAAAAATAAGAGTAACCTTAAAGGCCATTATGGGTTATTAATCTTCCAAGAAGAAGGAAATCCAATCTTTATTATTGATAAAAAAGATTCTAATATTATAGCAAATACTATTGAAGAAAATTGGAGGACGCGTCCTAAAAAAAAATCCTATTTTGAAAATGGCTTTTTCTATATTTTTTCTTATATCGCTGAGACTACGAGAAAAAAGTCAAAGATAAATAGAGTAATTGTTATTACAGATACACCAAGTGATTTATCTGAGGATTACACTGACGCCTTATTTAATCTCGTATCAAAAATCAAAAGTCTTCCAACTTTTATAGACATTGTACGAATTTCTGAAAAGAGCGAAAGATTCTTTAAAGATGATGTAAAGTTAAATATTTTAACAAGCGATACTAAAGGAGGTATTTTTTATCTTCATGATAAGAAAGATTTTATGAACATTATAAAAAAGTTAGTGAAGCCTAAACAATTAATAAGTCTTATTGAAGGTCAAGAAGTAAAAATAAGGATTAAAAAGGAAGATTATGATTTTTATTCCCACCTGGCAAAAAAGTTAAAACGAACAAAAGAAGAAATAGGAATAAAATGCTTTTTTTGTCATAAAGATATCTGCCCTTTTTGTACTAATATTTATGATATCCCCCTTATGTGTGAAAATTGCAGGAGTGTGTTTCATAATTGTTGTATCACTAATTATACAATCAAGCATAATATCGGTATTCCTCACATTTTTAGATGCCCAAAGTGTGATATTCTTTTAAAAATTAAACAGGATGATATCGTCAAACTTGAAGGTGATAGTATAAAAACTGTTGAAGAATATATCGAGACCGAAGATATTGAAACAGTAACAGAAACTCAAGAAGACTTTATTAAAGAATCCTTTAATCAGCAAATAGATTTTTTAGATAAGAGTCAAGATCAGAGCCTAGAATTTTCAAATACTCTGCAGGTCCACCCAAAAACAGTAAGAATAGGCGGTTTTTTTGGTAAGATATACACTGTAAGAAAGGAAGGAGATAAATTAATCTATCAAAAAATTTCTCACACTTCTACTCAAGATAAAATAAAAAAAAATAAATTATTAGAGCCTGAAATAAGATATGAAGATAAAAAAGCCAAGGAAACTTATATTAGTATATCTTTAAATAATAAGAACTCAGAGAAGGATGAAGATGAAGGAATTTTTATGATTTGCCCTGAATGTCGTACAAAATTAACCAAAAACATGGCCGGCATTAACTCTTGTCCTTATTGTGGACATAAGTTTTCAACCTAATTTTCTTAATTTTGGAGAGATGTATAATATTTTTCGTGAAACAACAGAAATAATGAAAGATCAATAAAAATAAATAAAAATTCTATTATTAGTTTAAATAAATT
>JAEOSD010000060.1 GCA_016840545.1 Promethearchaeota archaeon | reverse complement strand
TAGATTCATGGCAGGAAGTTATAGATATTGTATTTAAAAAACAATTACTACTTAACACAATTTTTAGTGGAAGAAATTTAGTTATGTTAAAACATTTGAAGACAAAGGCACCAGAAGCTCAAGTTTGTTATAATATTACTAAGGGAAAAGGATTTACTTTAAAAAATTTTCTTGAAAATCGGGGCATAGATAAATTAACTTTTATTCCAAACATAATTAGTCTTAGATCTAACTTAATTGAAAAAAAATTTATTAAAAAATGTCATAAGCATAATGTATTAACATTAGCTTGGGATTTCATTAATTACAAAAATCCCATCGAAAAAATCAAATATTTAATCGATTTAGGAATTGATGGTATATTATTTGATGACTATCGCAATATTGGATTTATAAAAGATTATTTATTGACCAGTTAATTGTTTTTTATGATAGATTTCCCTGATGGAAGAATCAATACTATCTCGTCCAAAGTTAGTAATTTTATCCATTTCCTTAATTTCTTTTCAGATGTTTTTAAAAAATAAGATATTATTTCTTTTGCTAATGCTCCTTTTTGGAGTCCTGTATTAGAAGGTTTTATAATTAAAAAATTACTATCTTCAGATTCGATTGCCCTTATTGGTGCAACCTTTATTTTCGGATAAAATTGATGATTTTCATCATTTGAAGTATCATGTAATTCAATTAATTCTAGACTAATAGCTAACTTTGTCTCAGCGTCTTTTATTAGGTTTTTTTTTCCTGAAATCATAAAAGAGCCTTTAGGTAGAAATTCACCTGAAGGAGGGGTTTTTGAAACTTGATTTGGTAAGACAAAGAACACATCAACAACACCCCAGTTTTCTTTCCATGCTCGAGAATAACTAGCAACGAATATTGCAGCCTCTTTTATTGTATTTTGGGGAATATCTTTACCTTCCGGATTTTTTATGACTGTTAATGGGGAACCTGGAAAGTTTGTATGAAAAACTAAATCATTCTCATCAATATATTTCTTATATATTAATTCATTTGAATTAGCATCTCTCCCTCCAATGACTAGAAATTCTTCCGATGAAAAGAACCATCTAAATTTTTCAAACCACTTCTTCTTTGGTTTCTTGATTAAAACATCTACTTTTTCTTCGATTGCATCTCTTTTATCAAGTAATTGTTGTATAGTTTTTTTAGTTTTTTCAATTGCAGGGATGGTGCCTTTTATTTTTTTTTCAAACTTTTTTCCTTTAGTATAGAGCCTATTGGCATTCTCTCCTAGACTATAATTTAAATTTAAATATACTTCATTATCTTTTATGTTAATTATTACTTGTTTTGTTGATGGTATAATTTTAATGAAGAATTGTAAACCTTCAATATTATCATTCTTGGCATTTAATAATTTTTCATTAATTTCTTCAATTGAATAGCCTCTGTTTCTCGCATTTGAGATTGTATCAAACAGCTTTTCTAATATATTGAAATTAGTATATATAAAATCTCCATAATCATAGAATTTTTTCTTTTGAACTTTTAACTCGTTTAGATACTCCTTTTGTCTTTTTAAAATTTGTTCCTGAACATTTATTTGGTGATCAAGATTATCATTTTGGGAAGATTTAACTAGATCTGAATCAATTTGAGAATAATAATAATCAACTGCTTCATTGAAAGACTCAAAATATCTTTTATTATGATTTTGGTATAAAATAAGATCAAAAGGCTGAACTGATATTTGATTTTCATTCTCATCAAGTATAATATTTGCTTTAATTTTACCGAAAAGTAATTGATTTCTTAAATTTTTGAAAGCATCGAATAGATTTTTCAGTTTATCCATACCTAAATTATTCCCTTTTTCAGTTTTTTCGATTCCTGCTTCATAGCAAAGTTCTTCACTATGGAGACCTGAGATATTTATATTTCTTGCTAAAATTCTGACTATTTCTTGGTCTGAATCAATGATCAAGTCATTAAATTCTTCTCGGTTTAAAGTTATAAAATCCTTTCCCCTTGGTTTAGGAAAACTATATTCTCTATTAGCTAAAATATCCCGGTCTTTAAATCTTCTATACTTATTAGCAATTTTTACAACATTCTTATCGTCAACTAATATATAATTGCCTTTATTGAATAGTTCGACAATAAATTTCCATGGTTCCTCATTATAATTACTTAAATTAAAAATGATAATCCTATCTAAATTATGTTGAGATATAGACAAAATCTTTTTGTTTTTCATGAATTTTCTTAAAGACATTACATATTGGGAGGGATATTTTGGGATAGGATAATTATAATTTGTTAAATTGATTCGAGAGTCATTTTTTATAATTAAATTTTTCTTCTCATTATTCTTTGTTTTAAGTTTTAATATCAAGAGATCTTCAATCTCATATATATTTAAGATGATCCCTTGAGAAAGTATTGAGTCTAATTCTCTAACAATTGTATATACATCAAAATTTGAAAATTTTAATATTCTTCTCATAAATACCATTATCGTTTGAATAAAATCTGAACTTTACTACAATATATATAATGATTTTTATAATAAATAATATTAATAATACTATTATGGTTAAAAAAGTTAAACGCCAGAAGCGAACCAATATAAAGAAAGAACGCCAGAAGCGTATTAAAGAAAAAAAGAAACAATTACAAAAACAAGATTTATTAACAGATAAAAAAACTTCAAAGGGAATAGATCTCCGTTTAGAAAAAGAAACAAAAATTTACTGGATTAGAGCAATAACAGGTGCCGTTAGCGGTTTAATTGGAATTTTGATAGGTTTAAAAGGATGGTGGATACTTCTCTGGATGATGTGCTTTTGGTGGATTACTCCATTTTTTGTAAGTTTTATAATATTAAGATACGAATATGATAAAGAGGAATGGAATTGGAAAAATATTATTAAGCCCGGAGTAGGAATATTTTTCTTCCTTTTTATGATTATCTCAACTATTACATTCACATTAATTAGATATTTCTGAAATTTATAATGAAATTGCTTGTTTTACTTTTTTCTCAATTTTTTCTTTTGAAGTAAAAATAATTTCTTCTAATTTATAATTGCGATTACAATATATACATTGAATTTTCAATGGCTTTTCTTCTAAAACTAAGAATTCTGTATCGATTGGCTCTTTCTCCGAATTTGAAATACATGTTTTGTTTTGGCAGAGTATTAATCTTTCAATAATTTGTGGTATTTTTACTTTTTTCTTTTCTATCACTTTATAATTATCGATAAGAGAAATTGTTGCATTAGGTGAGAGAATCGAAATTTGTTGCATTTGTATTTCATTTAGAAAAACCCCTTCAATCTTAATTATATCTTTTTTATTATACTTTTTAGACGATACATTCACACCGATAGTCATAAGATTTGGTGATTCATCAAGACCCGTTAGATTCAGAATTGTTAATGCATAACCCGCATCGATATGGTCAATTACAGTACCTTTTTTTATTTTATCTATCTTTAATTTTTCTTCAGACATTTTCTTGTAATTTAAATAATCTAATTGAAAAAACTTTTGGTATAAATCAAGAACTTTATTATTATTTAGATAATAATGAATGAGATAAAAAATAACACGGTTGATATAATAAAATTATAAGTAAGATTATCATCAATTTCTAAGTCTAAAAAATCTAACAATCCAATTAATAATGCACCAATAGAAGGTAATAAGAATATACTTAATAAATTTAAGTTTATTGATAATCCATTTAAGAGTAATAAAACAATTATCCCAGAAAAGAAAGCAACAACTATTCCAGCAATTAATCCTGCATAAGTTTTATTTGTATTTCGAATTTTTTTATGACCAAATGTTCTCCCAAATAGATTAGCAGTCATATCACCAAAAATTGCCATTGTCATAGAAGTGCAGATTATTAAAGGACCTATAGGTTGGATCACTCCATAAATTATGATGATCGAAAAACACCCAACTCCCATAGAAATATGGGGGCCAAATCTCATATGGCGTTCTTTCTCTCTTAGAATTCTATTAACAGCTTTTAAAGGATATAACTCTGGTTTCAATATCCTTATTAATTCTGCGGTGAAAAATCCAATTAAAGAAATTCCAACTAAACAAACAACTAGATATTGTGTAAAAATCATCTTATCAGGTATATTATTGTAAATTGAAAAAAATAAATCAGAGAAAAAGTCCGGTAATAATTTAAATAAATAATTAAATAAATTCTGAACAAGGAATCCCAATGTAAAATAGAAAAAGATTATTCCTAGTACTATTAAGTGGGTTAATTTTCTGTAAATCTCATATTTTAATGGTAATTCTTTGGGAGGTAATAAATCATTTTTTCTAGTATCAGGGCATCTTAGACTAATTCTTTTCTTTTCCCGATGAATTAAAAGATAAAAAAAGGGTAAAAATAACAAAATGAAACCCAATATAAGAATATCAAAAGGATATATAATCAAATTTATATTAGTTATATGAAATAGATTAATTATTACTAAATTAATTGAGATGCTTATTAGTAAAACCAATGAATTAATCAGATTATTAAGGAATGCTCCCTTTTCACCCTTCTTTTTAGTAAGATAGGTAATATATAATAAAACTAAGCCATATAGAGAAAAAATTCCTACTATAATGTATGATAACAAATCCAAAGATTACAATTCTCGTGAGATTTTAATAATGAAAATGATCTTTATAATTTTAAGATTTACTGTAAAATTATTATCAAGAAAGAAAAAAAAAATAATTTAAAATTGACTTTCATCGATTTTTGGCATATCTGGAGATGCTAATGCGTTCTCAATATCTTCTTTTGGTAATTCATAATCTTCTAACTTACCGCTCATGAATTCTTTGTATGCTAATATATCAAAAAATCCATGACCACTGAAATTGAATACGATCACCTTTTTCTCATTATTCTCTTTTGCTTTTAAGGCTTGATTTATTGCTTCTTTTACCGCATGAGCAGTTTCTGGTGCGGGTAAGATTCCTTCTGATTGAGTGAATTTAAGACCTGCTTCAATAATTTCTGTTTGGTGAAGCATTGAAGTTGAAATGATATTATTCTTAGATAAAATCGAAATAATAGGCGCCATTCCATGATATCTTAATCCTCCCGCATGTATTGGACTAGGAATAAATGTATGCCCCAGAGTATACATTTTTAATATTGGTGCTTTTTTTGCAGTATCTCCAAAATCCCATCTATATTCTCCTTTGCAAACGCTTGGACAAGCTCTTGGTTCTACCCCTATTATTTCTAAATCTGGATATTTCCCATGTAATTTATCTTTTACGAATGGAATTGCAAATCCTCCAAAATTCGAACCACCACCCATACAACCTATGAGAATATCTGGCTCTAATCCGATTTTTTTTAGTTGTACTTTAGTCTCTTGGCCGATTATAGTTTGATGTAGCAGTACAAAATTTACCACACTTCCTAGTGAATAGCGTATTTTATCACTCCTTAGACTATGTTCAACTGCTTCAGATATTGCAATACCTAAGCTTCCAGGGTGATCTGGATTAATGTCATAAAATGTTTTTCCAGCATCGGTATATTTTGAGGGACTTGCATGAATTGCCGCATTATATGCTCTCATTAATATCTTTCTACCAGGCTTTTGGATAAAACTCGCTCTTACCATGTAAACAGTACATTTTAATCCATATATATTACATCCATAAGAGAGCGCTGAACCCCATTGTCCTGCTCCAGTTTCAGTGACAAGCTCCTCAACTCCTTGTATTCCCGCATAATAAGCTTGAGCTAGAGCCGTATTAGGCTTATGGGATCCTGTAGGAGAAACTGATTCATTTTTAAAGAAGATTTTTATTCTACCATCATTTATACCAAGCATCTTTTCTAAACGGACTGCTCTATGAAGAGGTGTTGGACGATATGTTGTAGCATAGATTTCTCTTAGTTCCTTTGGGATACTAATCGTATTATCTTGAGATACCTCTTGTAACACGCATTCTTTAGGAAAGATCGCAAAAGCTAATTCTGGAGGTGCCGGTTTTCCGTCCATAGGATTAATTAAAGGCGTTATAGGTGATGGTAAATCTGGAAGAATGTTTATCCATTCTTTAGGAACTTCGTTTGGATCTAACAAAACTCTTGCATTAAAATTTTCTACCATTTAAATCACCGTTTTACATTTTTAGTTAAAAATGCTACATCCTTATATTGGAATTCAATATAATTGACGCATAATTGGCAAAACAATTAAGATAATACAAAGAGTGGGAATTTATGTATTAGAAAGAAGAATTTGATTTAATCCAATGAAGGCGTAACTAAAAACGCCAAGGCCACTGCCAACGCCAAAAAGTATTTTTTTCAGTAGCCATTGATAAAATCATTATTATTTTGTTATTAACAAAATAACAAAACTTATAAATTTAACTTTTTTTACCAAAAATGATTTTTTTTACCAAAAATATCAAAAATCAATTTATCTTCCTTCAAAGATTTTTGCTAAATTTTTTGCTGCAACTCTCATTACTTTAACAGTTTTCATCAATGTGTCGATAAGTGTTCCAGCACATACAATTACTAATGGGCCTGCATTACTTACAACTATGTAGCCATTTTGGGCTCTTACAATTATTTCACTTAATTCTTCTTGAAACAGTGTCTGAATTGTTGAGCTACCAGTCATTAGTAGAGCACTTGCGAGCCCACAAAATTGATCGCCATCAACATGATATTGGGGAAGCGCAGAAAATGCAATTTGATACCCCTCCTGAGAAACAAGTGCAATTGCTTCAATGTCAGCATTAGAAGTTATAAATGTAATTTGAGGACTTATTTTTTCAATATCCTCATCAGTTATTCCAAGATCACTTCCGAACTGAATCCAAATCACCTTTCTTAGGATAAAAGAAAATAGAACCTTTATCTTAGTAATTTTTTAAAATTCTTTTTATTTATATATTTTCATTAAAATTCAATTTATTTATAAAATTGTCTTTTCTTGTCTTCTTCTGATTTAGACTCTTCTTTTTTCTTAAAGTATTTTCTAAGCATGAAATAATTTATAATCATACCAACGAGTTCAACTAAAATACCAACAAATGCAATAATTGTTCCACCAGATTCAGTGAAATATCTTAATAATAAAGCAACACCTAAACCGGAGGAACTAAATACAAACAAAAGAAAACCTTTAATGATTTGAGAAAAAGAGATTCTTAATTGGGTCAACTCTTTTTTGATCAAAGACATAACTTTAATAATTTTTTATAGATTTTAAATTTGGTTAAATAAATTTGAATTATTGTTTAAATAGTTCTCTGTTAAATACATTTTATCTTACTCTAAATATTCCTTCTTTTCTTTTTAAATGTAGTATATAAAGCATTATCTAATATTTTTCCGATTTTAAGAGCAATATTTTTAGCAATCAAATACCTTTCCCCATCAAGCATGGATTTTTTCTCATTATGGCTCGGCTTATGATTTAACCTTTCAATTAATATATTTTCCACTAATAATTCCACGGAATTCTCAATTTCCTTGTAATCAGGTAAATTTATATCAAGTTTAAATGATTTTATTTTCTCGACGACAAAATTATAATATTCACAAAATCTCGTATAAGGATCATCATTTAATTCACTATGCAGTTTAATATTATCTGTTGCTATCTTAGTGTCTTTTTCTTGCCAATAAAATTGATTAGGATTTATTCCAGGGCGATTTATCCCCATCAACGAGGATGTTATACGTCTTTCTATCCAATTAAAGGTACTTTCTTTCTGCTTTTCACGGATTTCTTCTTTTTTTATTTCCTTTTCTCTTTTTTCAATCTCAATAACTTTCTTAACTTTAGATTTACGTTTTTCCTCGAATACTTCTAGTCTTTTTATTAAATCAAATGCGATACAATAAGAGATAGGGGAAATTAAATCTGCTTGTAATTTCAATGGCTTAATATTTTCGTATATTAAGCTTGGATTTTCCCTTAATTCGATTATACATTCTTGAAGAGGTTTGTCTGTTAACCTTGATAAAATAAAACCATTCACTAGGAAAACTTGATTATTCGCATTAAATACAATAACTAATTCTTTTTGTCTTCTTATTATTCGTTTAATTATTAATTCTTCTAATTTGATATTTATCCAATCTTCATATTCTAAAGTCCCCTCTATTTTTTTTAAAGCTTGTAATATTAATCCCTTGTCATTATTAATTTTGTTATACGATTCAATTATCCTACTTAATTGTCTAAGGATTTTTGATAATATATAATAAAAAATATCTCTTATCAAATTATCAATAACTTCTTCAAAACTTAAGAGTGTAATTATTTGATTATAATTACTCATCCCTAGTTCTTTTAGAAAAACTTTATCAATAATTTGCTTCTTTCTTACAAACTCTCTGAGGTCGTTAATTGATCCTCCCATTTTCTTTTCCAATAACTCCCATAATTTTTTTAGTTGTACATCATCTCTATACAAAAATTTAGAAAGATTAAATTCAGATATATTGTCAAAGCCTCCTAATATTCTTTCTATATAAGGAAAATTAAGACCTACAATCTCCTTTTTCGCTAGATTAACTAAATTTTTATTTTTATCATTTAATGCTAAAAAATCCTGTTTTTTAATATTAAATTTGATCATATTTTTCTTTATTTCCGAAATTAAATCATTATCAACATTGATTAAATGCATAATATCATAAATTCCACGTTTATTTAACTGATACATAATTTCATCAAAAGAATATTCATAAAGGCTTTGTATTAAGTAGATAAAGTCATTTGGGTTGGTTTTAAGTTGTTTAACTATCAATTTTTTTAAAAAATTTAAAGTGTTATTCTCAAAATCTTCATAAATTATCCTCTCTTGAAGAGCTTTATTTATAAGATTTAATAATTCCATTTTTATTGAATTGCCTTTTAAGAATGCTCTCAAACCTGGAACTGAAACTGGGTATTTATTAAATTCATAATCCAAAATTTTCTTTTTAATCATCCTAACTGGCATAGCTTCAACTTGGAGCTCCTTATAAGATTTAAATTCGTAATCCCTGTGAATAACTTTTATCAATCGATTGAGTGTTGATAATTCGATGAATTTATCTTCCTTTTCTTTCTTATCTAATTTTTTTTCAATATCAACAGACAGATCTTTGAATGCTGATTCTTCTTCTAGGATTTCTCTCTTTATATGATTATTTAGACCAATTATATCTCCTAATAAATCATAGAAGTAAAAAGGAGGATATTTTCTAATTATCTCCAATAATTCAAACTCGATCTTTTGATCTATTTCCTTTAGTTTTTCATTTTTTTGATAGTCATTAAAAGAAGATCCTCGTTCTTCAATTAAGAAAGATAAGAATAGATTTTCTAGAGCTATTATTTTATAGAGTAAATCAATCTCTAAATCGAAAGAATTTTTTAGTAATAATTCAACTTCGTTCATCAGAGTCTCTTTTTCATTAATTTCTAAGTCCCCTACAACTTTATCAGAAAAATGCTCAGATTCAAAATCTTGTGGAAATCTAACTCCAAAATTATGATACAAATGAACTGATGCAGTTGCAACTAACAATATACTAAGATTTGGAGAAGAATCGGTCAGTTCAAAGATTTTTTGCCTATCTGCAGGTCTTTTAAAGTGTGAGAGAATTAAATCAATAGTTTGGAAGTATCTATAAGTACTTTCTATAGCAGTTGTTTTTCTTTTAATACCACTTATCATAACTCTTTAATCCACTCCCTATAAACCTCTTTAAAATTATCTGAAATTTCAAACTTTGACTTAGTATGCCAATATTTAAAATTAACGAGGTGAAACAAAGTACTTTTAAAAAGCTCTTTTTCTTCATTTGTTAAAGTATGCTTTAAGATTATGCTTTTAGGTCTAGGGATTAGTTTTGAGAAATATTTCAATTCATTTTCGTTAATATATTTATATAATGTATCCTCTTCTGAAATATTAAAAAGCGTAATTGGAAGCACTTTGTTTTGATTCAATTTTAACAAATTAACTTCAGTTTCAATTTTTTTTTGAACATACTTCGGAAATTCAAGTTTAATATCAATACAGAATTCAAATTTTTTATAAAAATCTAATAGAAGATTTTTCTCTGTCTCATCTAAAACCTTAACAATATACGTATCTAAAAATACTAAAAATTGTTTTTCATTTTGCTCAAAAGTTCCGCGTTTTTCAATATATTCAACAAAATCTGTATATGTCTCATTTAAACTCCAATCTCTTTTTTCTTCTATCTTAAAAAATCTTCTTGCATAATCTTTTATCCATTCTAAGACATAAGATTTCCAAATTAAATCTATTCCCCCCATTCTTTTTTCCAGAAATCGATAGAATTTATTTGCGAATGTAACTGGATCTGAGATTTCAATATCATTTTCTTCCTTTAAAAAGCGATTAATTGTTGAATACCTTAATATATAATTTATTAAAAATCTTAATTCGCTTGAAAATTTCTCAAAATTATTTAAATGCTTTTTAATTAAACCTGAATTGCTTTCCATTTGTACTTCCGCAAAGGCTACTAAATCACTAATACTTAATTTTACTTCTTTAATAAAAGAGGAAAGTGTTTCAATTACAATTTTTTTAAACTCTTTTATAAGTAAATTCAAATCAAAAAGATAATCTTTTATCAAGGTAATTGAATTAAATTCAATTTTATTGAGGAGAACACTTTTAAATTTAGAAATTAAATTTTGACCTAGTGCTTTCGCTGGTTTTTGTTCTTTATCAAACTTTTCATTTAAATTACTAATGAGAATATTTACTAAGAAAATCAATTCTCTACGATAAAGAAAACGAGGTAAAGATTTCCTCATTAAGTTAAAGTTATTTTTAAAAATTTCAGCAAAGTAATTTACTGCTGAATTTAATTCTATAGCAATTAAATCTTCATCTTTTCTAATTGATTGATTTATTGAGAAACTTGCTAATTCAAATAAATCTCTATAATTATAATTGCCTTGATCATTCTTCTTCTCTATGAAGTTATCAAACTTTTTTAAAAGGTGGGTTGAATCACCCTTTTCGCCAGAAGCAAGAAACTCATTAGATACATCTAAAAATTTATTTAACTTCTTTTCCATTCGATTAAAAAAACCTTCAAAGTAAGATGTTATCCATTCAATGGAACAGTTTTCTTGATATGCTCCAACTTCCTCTCTAATTTTTTTAATTAAATAGAATAAAATTCTATCTTGAGATTCATCTATCGTACCAGTGTTAGCTAATTTCATAAGATTTGTCCCCAATTTTAATGTATTTTCAACCAAAAAATTAGCACTAGGGACGGAGATTAAGTATTTTAGGTGTTCTATAGCCATTTGGTCATCAAATGGAGACTGGAACTTTTCATATTCGGGATTAAAAAAGTTAAGCTCAAAAGGATTTTTATTCCAAAAAAATTCCACATCATTTTTTATAGAGCCATATGTTTTTAACATATCTTCATCAGTGGGGAGGGAGATATTTATTCCAATCAGTTTTTTGTTCCATTTATCTTCAATTAATTCACCATACAGTTTTTTACTAAAGCGTTCAGCAAAACTTTCTAATAATCTAATCTTCCCTTCCCTGTTTAATTCGGGATGATCTGTGAATTCTTCTACTTCAAAAAACAATTTACTAATATCATCAATGGATTCCTTGGATTTATGAGTATCTAAATAGCCAGTATCCGGTTTTAAGGCAAGAAGTAAACTTTCACAATCTTTATAATTTCCCGGAATCAATAACATAGATTTTGGATAAATATTGATTCTAGCATCCTTCTCATCAAAATTAAATAATTCAAACTCAGCGTAGAATAATTCAGAACCCGTATAATCTCTCAATATTGCATTGTACATTCTCAAAAATCTGATAACTTCTTGTGATAATTCATTTACTCTAACACTTGTTAACTTACCTGGACCCAAAACATTTCCCACAATGATATCTTTTGGACTAGAATATCCAAAAATCAATGAAAATTGATAATTAATAGATTCTCTTGTTGTTATCATAATTAGAAAATAAAAAAAAATAATTTTGCAAAGATACTAGTTAAAAAATTTAAATAATTTATAGTTGAATTAGTATTAAAATTTAAGCTGATCATAAGAAGATTTACATATTAAATAGTCATTTATTTATTACAACCTTTTAGCCTACTATGACATGTTTAAACCTCGTATCTTGCAACATCAATTAAGAGTTTCGCAGGGATCTGAAAATATATAGACCAACTCCTATTTCATAATATAGCATAATTTTCCCATAATCTTTCCTTTACATTATGCGATATTAAATAATCCTTAATATCGGTTAATAATATATTTGGATCAAACTCCCAAGCAGCATATTCGTTAAATGATAAGCATTTTAAATTCTCAATATTTAATACTGATTTCAATAAAAGCCCATAAGTAGCAACCTGAGGTAAAGAAAACATAAAATTTCCTTCAGGCTTATAATCAATCACTTTAACTGTATTATGTTGAATTTGAATCAGATCAATATGTCCAGTAATAGAATTTTTACCAACCCTTTTCCAAATAGGGATCTCAATAGCAACTGAATCCTTATCTTTAATTAAAATATATTTTAAAACAGGACCATGCCCTGGTTTTTGCCCAATTCCGTCATTCTTAAAATTTGCATGAACCTTACGAGCATATTGAGGTAAATTTGAATTTGAATCAAAATGCTCAATTTTTCCCTCCCGGATTAGCTTTTTGGCAAAATGATTAATAAATATCGACTTTATCCCAGTGATCTTAAATCTAGATACTCGAGGTAATGATTTTGAGTTAAATAAATTATTTGGAATCTTCCCTTGATAAATTCGATTAAAATATTTCCCTAAAAGTACAAACTCAGATCGATAAGGATTTAATTGGAAAACTTTTTGCTTATGATGTTCAATATTCCAATTAAAAACATATGGAATTTGTTGATGAACAAAAACTCGATTTCTAATTGATTGTTGATATGAACTCATTTAGTCAATATTTATGTTTTAAATTTAAAAAAACATTTATATTAATGATTTATTAATTTGTAAAGTTGTTCTTAAATTTTTTTATTCTTAGAATTAAGGGAATTGAAATCTAAAAAGTTTTATTTAAAAAACTCAGCATAAAAAATTAAAACGGACCCGGCAGGATTCGAACCTGCGACTTTCGGATTAGAAGTCCGACGCCCTATCCAGGCTAGGCTACGAGTCCTCATTTTTATTCTATACAAATTTTATATGCAAAAAACAGATATTTTAAAAATCTATTAGGTTTGAAAGAATTAAAATTTTACTTTTAGCAGCCACGCTTTATGTTTTTTTATAATTGAATATTTGAGAGAAGTTATTATTTAATTCATCATTTCTTTATTGATTTTATCAACGCATCTACAACAACAAGGTCAGTTTTTGGAGAATATGCTTTAACTACTTTAGAATTAATAACTTTATAAATAAACCAATAATTTTTCTTTAGATAGAGTGATAATTTATCTATAGCATTTTCTATTGGTTTCTGTTTTTCTGAAAAATGATAAATATGTAGTATACCACCTGATAATTTCATCAAGAAACATGCAATATCAACATATTCAATAGATTTTTCAGGTAAATTCATTATAATTCTGTTCGCTTTATTTTTCAATATATTTCCTAAATCACTGGTAGGTTTTGAAAGTTCCTTAATATCAATATTAAATGGTAAAATTAATCCTTTTAACTTATTTAATTCTATATTTTCTTTAAGGTATTTGTAGGCATATGGATTTATATCAAATGCATAGATTATTACATTATTGTTCTTCGCTAATTGGATTGAAAATGGGCCAACTCCAGCAAACATATCAATAATTAACTCATGTTCCTTTAAATCATACGTAGATAATCTTTTACGCTCAAAAACAAGTCTTGGTGTAAAATAGGTTTTTTTTACATCAAGTTTGAATAAACAATGATTCTCTTTATGAATTGTCTCAGATTTATCCTTACCACTTAAAAATTTCAATTGTCTTAATCTAAATCTACCTGTTATTTCACTTCTTTTTTCATATACTGTCTTTATTGCATTAGTTGCAATAATTAATGCTTTTGCAAATTCTTTCTTGTATTTTAAAGATTTTTTATAACTTAAAATATTAAAGCGATCAAATTCAACAATTGCAATATGGCCGATGATGTCATATGATTTAGGGAGTAGATCAAATATATTTTGTGGTAATTTATCCTTTAAAATAATTTCAAGTGATTGTATGATATTCTTTGATGAAACATGTCTAGTTCTAGAAATAATTTCAAATGTGAAATTATTCTTATACTTACCAATCAAATTTTTTATTATTTCTTCGTTTTCTATTAATGGGAAAAGCACAAAGTCACTTTCTGAAAAAATCTGTTTTCCTCTATCAATAAATTTTTCAGTATTATGCTTTTTCTTTATAAAATTAAGTAATTTTTGAGCATCTCGCTTTTTCACTTTTATATATCTTGTTTTTTCTTTAGGTTTCATTTGTTTTAGAGAACCTCATAACATCAAAAAGGATTGTAAATCTTTTTCCAGGGGTTTTAATCTTCTTAATAATATTACGATCCAGTTCCTTAGAAGATTTTGAACATTTTATTAATACTGTTCTATCACATATATACTCACTTTTACGAAAAACCAAATCCTTTTGACTGGATAAGGGTAGTTCCTTACATCCAAATCCATAAAAGGATTCTGAGCTTTTATCTACTTTTATAATAACCTTTATTTTTGCTTCATTACGTATTTCCTTTTTTAAATCATCTTTTAAATCAGAACATGCTTTAGACGCATTAATTCCAAGGATACAAGTCCCTTTTCTTGTAAGAAAATTATCTTTTGTTATTTCTATTGTATTATTATGGGTACAGCTAATATTATTATGACCGTAAGCATAAATTTTTTCTATAAATGGCATAGTTAATTATTATCAGAAAATAAATTAGTAATTTCTTCAATATTAGGAGAGATTAATAAATTTGATTTAAATATGGGTTTCAATAAATCTTTTAATCCATTAATGGGATTATAGATTGGAAATCTGCTTATTTCATTAAATTGGTTAATATAAAAATCGGGGATAAGAATTGCACATTTTGAATAACTCTTAGAATGCTTTTTAAAGAACTTTAAACAAAATCTTAAAGAATTTTGATAAATCATATCATCTACCTTTAATGATTTAATTGATTCATATTGACCCATTGGAAATGTATCTAATAATTCGTATGGAAGTATCCCGTAAATTTCGGAGCAAAATGCAATATGTATGCTTTTTCTTTGAGTCTTTTTATTGTTGTATAATTCTTTTAACCATTGTTTTATACTGGGAGAACTACAGCCTTTAATATCAAGCTCAGGCAAGATTATGAGATATTTAGCCTCATTCGGGACTCTATAATTATTCAACAATCTTTTTATATATCTATAAATATTTGGCCTATACAGGCTTTCAGAAGAATTATACATTCTCCCATGCTTTTTATATAATTTTTCATAAATTTCGAAAAATGATCTATTCTTCTTGATATATCTAGCAGCTTTCACTAAATTTGGATGATTTCTTATTCTCTGTTCAACAAGTTCCCATAGATTTCCTTCTCGAATTGATTGCCGAATTGTACTTAGCTCTGAAAAAGAAGTATATAAATTATGCATAGCTATTAACTTTATTCTTAAATTATTTTCGTAAGATTTTAATTCCTTAGGAGTATGATTAATGCAAACAGGACAATGACAAGGAAATTCCTCAATCGCTTCAAGATTTTTTGTACCTGTTGATAATGAAAAATAACGGTTCTCTCTCGCAAATAGAACATAAGCTGCTGAATCCATGAGATCACACCCACAAGCAACAGCAAGTGAAAAGAATTGAGGCAAACCTAACCCAAACATGTGTAATGGTTTATTTGGAGCAAGAAATTTCTTTACTGTTAGTAGTATCTTAAGAGTTAAATCGAATCTATAATCTAAGAATGCCTTTACTAATCCTCCAATTGCATATATATTGAATTCTAGTTTACTCATTATTAACGTGCATTTCTTCAACAAATCAAGATATTTTCCACCATGTATAGGACCAACCCAAGAGTAATTTGTGTTCTTTCTCCTTTTGAGGTTATCTTTTGCTCTTTTTATTGTTAAATTTACTTTATATTCAGCAGTTTTGTAATCATCTGTTAGTTCTACTGGAACATCAAGTATTACTGGAAAATCAGATTTAATTTGTTCTTGGAAATTTTCAATTTCTTCAGCATTAATTTCAATATCATTATTACTATACATATATTGCTGGAAAGCTCCACTATCTGTTGCTATAACTCCGTTAAAATTAAAAAATTTATGAACTCCTTTTGTTATAATCTCATTTCTTACTTGTTTATTTTGATAGATAATATAAGCGTTAGTAAATAACCCCTTTACGCCTATGTCTGCTAATTCTTTTGTTGATATTATATTTTTAAAAGGATGAATGACTGGTAAAAGGTTTGGAGTGATTAGTTCTTTATTATTTAAATTTATACGGCCAATTCTGGCAAGTGCATCTATATCAATGACTTCAAATTCCAACTATTATCACATTTAACATTTAGAAATCAATCAAAAAATTCATTCAAACGATTTTGGTGGAATAAATTTTCCAACCAATCAATTCTTCCTACATAATATTGATCAATATTTTTTTCTTCTGTTATTATCTCAATCATAATACTTACGAGAGATTTTGTAGTTATATTTGTAGTATCAATTTCTAATAAGGGGATGTTTATATTTTTATTAATAAAGTAATTTACACAATTTCCAAGAATTTCAGATTGAATATTCTCAATAATTTTTCTTTCATTATAGCCTTTTTTTTTTAATCTTCTTAATAATTCATCGGGATGACATCTTAAGACTATGACACTATCAATAAAATTACTTGGAATAATATCTGAAAAATGACCTTCAATTAATACAAAATCAATTTTTTCAGAAACATAACTTTCAATTAATTTAAGAACATAAGCTATAACTCTATCTTCATTAATGACGAAGGTTTCCCTATTAGAATCAATTTTAACAAAAAGATCTTTTTGAATAACTAAATCGTTTAAAGAGATTACTTTTGCTTTAATTTTTCTCGATATTTCTTTAGATACTGTCGTTTTTCCCGTTCCAGGGGTTCCTGAGATTATTACAATTTTCATTTTTTAATTAAGAATAAAAAACAATTATTTGAAAAAATCATAAATGAATTTATTTTATTTGAAATATATCTATTTCTCAATAGTGTTTGAGCAGCAAGTGTCTTGAAAAAATTTAAAAGCGCATAATGGGAAAGGGGGGCTTCGAACCCCCGACCTCACGGTTATCAGCCGTGCGCTATACCAGGCTAAGCCACTCTCCCGTAATTTCGAAATTTAATTTTGTAATTATTTATTTAATTTAAAGCTAGTTATTTTGGTTATTATCTCTAATATTATATTTTTAAAAAATTTTGTCTCCATACTGCTTAAATTTTAATAGATAAAAATCCATTTTTTTAATTATA
>JAEOSD010000059.1 GCA_016840545.1 Promethearchaeota archaeon | reverse complement strand
CAATTTCCCCTTTAATTTTAAATTTAAAATCAAAAGGGTTGCTTCCCTTGGAATTCATAGTAGAATTGCGAAATTTAAAAGATCTACTAGAAGCAAATCCTGAAAATAAAGAAAACCTAAAAAAATATTTACAGATTAAAGAAAAGTTTATCACAAAATTAAGTCAAAATAAAAGTACAATAGAAAGTTTGGAGGATTTAAATAATCCAAAGGATAAATTACAATTACTTTACTTAATATATCGAATAATTAGTTTTTTCCATTTAGAAAAAAGGTTCGATTTTTCTCACATAAAAGATTATATTGTGAATAATGTTAATGAGTGGTTAATTACTATTCCGTTAGTTACTTTGAGAAACCCAGATCTTTATTTTTGTGGATTATTTTTGGGTAAAAGTTTGAATATTAAACTTAATCCCGAAAAAGTAACAAAATTTTTATTGGATCTTTATGAGGAAGCTGTTGATGAATTTGAAGCTCCATTAGTAGAAGCTACAGATGGATTATATTACTTTTTAAAATCAACACACTTTATGAAATTATGGTTAAACGATGAAAAAGTTAATAGATTAATTGAAACTGATCAAAAATTTTTTGAACCTAATTATTTAAAGGATTTAGAGACATCTCAGTTAGTTGTAATATTAAAAATTTATACTTTACTTAGGAAAAATAAATTAGAACAAAATATAAATGCAATATTGGGAGAATTAGAACAACGAATAACTCCTGAAGGCATTAAACAGTATCGCGACGGATTTATATCTTCTGAGGCAACCTATTACACATTATTTTGTAATTACATGAGAAATACATTAGATAAGTTAAAGGAGTATGATTTGTTGAATAGTATAGTTTCAAGGATTTATAGAAATTTAGAACTCTTAGAATTTTCAGCAGATACCAATTTTGATTTAATATCTGAGCTTTTTTATTCATTTGAAAGTTTAAAATTATTTAATTGTGTAGAAACGAGACAAATGATAATCCATCTTGCTAAATATTTATTTCCAAAAGAAGTTGTAGAAAAAATATCACTTAATACAGAGATAGTTAAAACTAAAGCAAGATTCCGGCATTTAAAAGTTGATAGAATAACAGGAGAAACTATTTATTAATCTCTTTTTGATTTTCTTTAGTATAATAATTAATTTTTCTTAAACTAAATAAAAATTTTAAATTTACCTAAATCTTTTTACTAAGTTAACTATTATAGATTACTTGATTATTGATGAACTTAGAAAAGTTTGAGATTATTTATAAAGAAAACAGAATTGAGATTAAAAATAAACAAGATATAAAAGAGAAATTAATTGAAATTGTTGGAGATGGAAATGTCTCAATTGATAAAATTGATCTCTTAGCATATTCGAGAGATTCAACCCTGATTACTTTAAATTGGACAATTCAGGGAATAAATGCTGGTTTACCAGACTTTGTGGTTTTGCCAGAGAATACTGTTCAAATTTCGGAGATTCTAAGATTAGCAAATAATGAAAAAATTCCTGTTATTCCTTATGGGGAAGGTTCTGGAGTTGTTGGAGGTGCTATACCAATCTATGGTGGTATTATTGTTGATATGAAAAAGTTCAATAAGATTCTAGAAATTAATGATATGGATTTAACTGTAACTGTGGAAACAGGGATTAATGGAATGAATTTGGAGAGGTATCTGAATGCCAAAGGTTACACTTCTGGTCATATTCCTCAATCACTTTACACCTCCTCATTAGGGGGCTGGATTGCACATAGAGCTGCCGGTCAATTTAGTACTAAATACGGGAAGATTGAGGATATAGTATTAGGAATGGAAGTAGTTTTACCTCAAGGTAGTATAATCAATTTTAAACCAATTGTACGAGCTTCGACAGGACCTCAACTTAATAAATTATTCATTGGAGCCGAAGGGACTTTAGGAATAGTGACAAAAGCCACTTTAAAAATATGGCCTTTTCCTGAAAAAAGAGCGCTAATTTCGTATGCCTTTCCAACAATTGAAGATTCTTTTAATGCTACAAGAGAAATTATGAGGGAACATATCTTTCCTGCTGTAATAAGAATTTATGATCAATTTGAAACAGAACGACATTTTGTAGATATTGAGCAAGCTAAAGATAAAGTTATGGTTGTATTTGTATGTGAAGGAAATATAAAATTAGTTGAGCTTGAAGAAACTATAACCAAGGAAAAATGTGAAAGTAATAAAGGTATTAATTGTGGGGAACATCCTGTAGAACACTGGTTCGAAACTAGATTTAGAGTTACAGAAACTTCCACTATGCCGCCATATAAAATTGTCTTTGATACTTTAGAAATAGCATCTTCTTGGATGAATGCTCCAACAATATATCATAATGTTATTGATTCAATGAATAAAGTAAAAGGAAATTTAATGATTACCGCTCACGTTTCCCATTTTTATCCAAATGGTGTTGGGATTTACTTTTCATTTGGTGGAGTACCACCAAAAGAAAAATCTGATTTAGAATTTTATCAAGAATGTTGGAATACTACCATTAAAGCTGTATTGGACGGTGGCGGTTCAATTGCTCATCATCATGGAATAGGAATTAATAGATCTCATTGGATGGAAGATGAATGGGGGAACTCAATGAAAGTAATGAGAGATCTTAAAAAATTGCTTGATCCTAACAATATTTTAAATCCAGGTAAAATTTATGTAAATACTTGGAAAAGGGGTGATATTAATGGGTGTCTTTGAAACGTTAAAAAAATACAAATGGCTGATTCCTCTTATTGAAAAAGCGGATAGGATTACCAAATCTACATTAATGAAAAATTTTCGTCTAAAAAAGAAGAATTTCTATCCAGAAGGGGAATTTAAAGCTGATATCGACAACTTAATTAAATGTATGCTATGTCCAAATATGTGCAGATTCGATTGTGGCACACTCCAAGCTTCAAATACAGAATCAATGAGCCCAGCATATAAAGCGAGAATTGGTTATTATCTTTCAGTAGGAAAGATCGATCCAACTCAACCAGAGAATAAACAATTCATTGACCTAATGTATAAATGTACTAATGAAGAAAATTGTAAAGTGTGGTGTCCATTTGAGTTTTCAGTTGTTTCTCTGTTAGAGACTGTGCGAGATGACCTGAATGATAAAAATTCAATGCCAGATTATTGTAAGGATCAAATTAAAAAACTAAAAAATACGGGGACTATCGAAGATTATAATATATTCAAAACGTATGAAGAAAAAGGGATAGAGAACATAGAAACTGATGGGAATGATGAAGTTTTCTATTACATTGGTTGTGAAATGATGAAATTTCCAAATGTTGTAAAGGCAAATATTGAACTATTGAAAAAAGCAGGGATAAAATTTTCAACTAATCTTGATAAAAGAGTTTGTTGTGGGGCACCTATATTAAATATTAGGGATTTGGAAACTGGAAATAAATTTGCTCAAGATAATATTGGATTAATAAAAAAAACTGGAGCAAACATCATAGTATCAGATTGTCCTGGATGTGTAATAGCACTAACTAGAAGATATGAAATTTTAGGAGTTAATATAGAAACAAAAGTGATCCATATTGTTGAATTCATTAAAGATCTTATAGAAAAGGAAGAATTAAAACCATTAAATAATATGCCAAAAGAATTCACGCAAGTTACTATTCATGATCCATGTCTAATGGCAAGAAATCTAAAAGATACAACTTCAATGAGAACAATTCTTAAGGCTATCCCAAATATCGAAATATTTGACCCGATTTATAATAAAGAATATACACATTGTTGTGGTTGGAGCGGTACTGCCCATTGGGTAGATCAAGAACTTGCTATTAGAGAAGCATCAAACAGAATCGATGAATTAAAGCAAACAGGCGTAAATCTTATTATAACAGCATGTCCTCTATGTGAATTAGGATTAACTTATGGTCTTCAAGACAATGAAAAAGAAAAATATAAAATATTAGATATATCTGAATTATTACTCAAAGTAATTTAATATTTATTTTCAATTAATATTATTTTTTTATTCTATAAAGGTGAGAAAATGAGTGATTATATTTGTGTATTTGATGTAGGAACAACAGGGGCAAGGACAATTATATTCGATCTTGACGGAAATGAGATTGTAAAATCTTATGAACAATATCCTGTTGTTAAACAACCGGTTGGGATATCAGAACAGGATCCCGAAATATGGTGGACTGCTGTTAGAAATACATGTAATAAAGTGGTAAGAGCAATTAATCCTGATGATATAATAGGGATATCAGCGACATTTCTCCGAGGTACGGTAACAATGATTGATAAGAATGGTGAAGTGCTTCACCCCGCTTTAACTTGGATGGACGAAAGAGAAGCCCATACAGCAATAGAATGGAAAAAGGAAGTTGATCTCAGAAGGTCGATTCCTAAAATACTCTGGGTTAAGATTAACAAACCAGATTTATTCAGTAAAACTGATAAAATTATTCACACTGATTCCTATATATATATGAAATTATGTGAAGAATGTGTAACTGACCCATCAATTAGTATTTGGGGAATATTAAATAATAATTCACTTAAATGGGATGAGGAATTAGCGGAACGATTTGATTTACCCATAGATCTCTGGCCAGAACTGCATCAACCTGGAGAAATTATTGGTGAATTATCCAGTAGTGCTGCGGATGTTTTAGGTTTAAAGAAAAACATTCCGATTATAGTTGGGGGCGCTGATCAACAATGCTCAGCATTAGGATTAGGGACTATTAACGTAGGTCAAGTTAAAGCGACTACTGGGACAGGAACATTTTTAGATTATGTTGTAGATCACCCCATTGAAACCGCAGGAGATTTTCCTATTTTTTCATTACCTTCTATGTTAAAGGGAAAGTGGAATATTGAAGGTGTTTATCCAGGATCAGGTGATGCATTAAAATGGTTTGCGAATAATTTCTCACAATTACATCTTAAACAGAGCCAAGAGCAGGATAAAAATGTGTATGATATGCTAACTTCAGAAGCGGCAACAATACCCCCTGGAAGTGAAGGATTATTATTTTTAACGGGATTATCTATCTTCCGAAAAGGGACTATTCATGGTTTAGGTTGGAATCATACTAGAGCACATATAATACGTTCGATAATGGAATCTGCTGCCCTGGGTACGCGATATTATCTCCAAACAACAGAAGCAATGGGGCGTGAAAAAACGACTGAATTAAGAGTTGATGGAGGAGGAATGAATAGCGATTTATGGGCTCAAATTTTTGCAGATGTTACAGAGAAAAAAATATTAGTTTCAGAGAATAGAGATGGTGCTGCTATGGGTGCTGCAATTTTGGGATTTTTTGGGACTAAAAGATATGACACTATTGAAAAAGCAATTGAAAATATGGTTAGATTTCCTACATTTAAAAATCCAATTAAAGAAAATTCAAAAATATATAAAAAATTATATAGAATTTTTCTGCCAACACTTCTAGAAATTTATTCAAAAAAGCGAGTAACCAAAGATTTATAATTTTTTCTTTTTTTCCACTTTTTCATGATTAATACCAGTTAATATTAGTAATTCTGAAAATTTAGTAAAGTATTTTTGAAATCTTTTATTTCAAAAATTATTAGCAATACTCAATAAGAATTTCTTGCATGCCTTATTTCATTAATAAAGAGGGTTATAAACTCTACTATGAAGATATCAATGGTGATACCAAAGAAAGTACAGAATGTACTATTATTTTACTTCATGGTTTTGCTTCATCAGCATCTTTTTTTAAAGGTCAAATCCAAATTCTTAGAAAAAGTTATCGAATAATCGCATTTGATGCTTTAGGGCATGGAAGAAGTGATCATCCTCAAAAAGTGGATCTTTCAAAGAATCTGAGATATGATATTATTAGAGACCTTGAGGACCTCCTTGAATATTTAAACGTTGACGAGAAATATGGTATAATTGGTCATTCACTTGTAGGTGGAATGATTGCACAATTAATTTGTATGAAACATCCAAAAGATATTAAATTCCTTATTTTATTAAATTCTGGATATATAATGATTGATAATGTAATAAGGAACATATTTTACAATTTACTTCCTTATTTTATCCGGATGAATTTTTTACAAGTAGTTGCTAATTCTATTGAACATATTTTAGATAAGATCATTCCTTATATTTTAAGATCCTTAGCAGAATCAATAAATGGAATGAAATTAACAAAAGATAAATTATATATGTTAATAGAAGAACAAATTTTTGGAATGATAACTGAAATAAATGAATATGATCCTTCAAATATAAAATGCCCAACACTGATTATTGGAGGAAGATTAGATAATTTTGCACCAGAACAAATGTCAGAAGAATTACATAAAAAAATCCCTAATTCCAAGCTTGAAATAATAGATATGGCTGGTCATTTTGCTCCAGCTCAACGTAAGGAAGCAATTAATGAGTTAATATGTGAGTTTATAAAAAATCTATAGTGAATAGATCATAATTCTTTTACTCATATTATTTTGTATCTATCATGAATTCAAGTGAAAATGATAAAAATACCTCTATTATTTTTTTTAAAGAAATTGTCAATGATTTTGTAAAGAAACGTAATTGGTCAAATTATCATAGCCCAAAAAATTTGATTCAGGCTTTGGGAATTGAAATTGCCGAGTTATCAGAACTATTTTTATTTAAAGAATATAGCATGGATGAGATTTTGAAAAATAGGAGTTTATATGAAAGTATTTCAGATGAATTAGCAGATATTTTTATATATTTAATTAGTCTTGTAAATTGTTTAGGAATCGATTTAACTAAATCTTTTACTAAGAAAATGGAAAAAAATGAAAAAAAATATCCTATTAAAGAATTTAATGATGGAAAGTATTATAAAAAGTAAAAAAATGTATCTAAGAATTATTTTAGAATTAATAATCAGTATATAAATTATATAATAAGATTTTTTATGCGAATTACTCTTTAATAATAACATGGTTGTAGACAACATTGATGATGCAATCAAAAATCAATTAGATAAAACTTTAAAAGAAACTAATCTTACATCTTTAGGAAAATTATATAGAGGAAAAGTTCGGGATAATTATATTAAAGATGATGTTAGAATTATTATAGCAACCGATCGCTTATCTGCTTTTGATCGTGTAATTACAACGATTCCTTTTAAAGGGCAAATGTTAAATCAGGTTTCTTCATTTTGGTTTGAAAAAACTAAAGATATTGTAAAGAATCATATTATTGATATACCTGATCCCAACGTAGCAGTAGTTCATCAATGTGTTTTGATTCCAGTGGAGATGATTATTAGAGCATATATAACCGGAACAGCATGGCGTAACTATTTAAAGAACATTCTTACTTCAGGCATTAAACTTCCAAAGAGGCTAAAAAAGAATCAGAAATTAGATGACTTAATGATAACTCCATCTACTAAAGCAGAGTCAGGTCATGATATTTACCTTTCAAAAAGTGAAATTATTAAAAGAAAATATGTAGAAAAAGATATCTATGAAGAAATGGAGGATGCTGCTATAAAATTATTTAGATTTGGACAAAAATATTGTGAACAGAATGGACTTATTTTAGTTGATACGAAATATGAATTTGGTTTAAAAGATAATGAATTATATGTAATTGATGAAATCCATACACAGGATTCTTCTCGATTCTGGATATTAGAATCTTATGAGGATAATTTTAAAAATGGAGAGGATCCTGAAATTTTAGATAAGGAAATCTTTAGGGGTTGGTTAATGGAAACTTATCCAGAGATATTCCCTGATATAAGTCCAGATCAAGATATCCCTCCAATTTCATCAGATATTAAAATTGAATTAGCAAAAAGATACATGAGGAGTTATGCAAAAATAACGGGATTCGAATTCAAAGCTGAGGTTGCAAATGTAGAAGAGAGAATTATTAAAAATTTACAAAAATATAATTATTTTTAAGTTCACAAGAATAAATTTATATATTAAATAATAGTAAATTTCTATTATGTTTAGTTCTGTTTTATTGGTTGGCACCATCGGATTATTTATTGTAAGTTTTATGTTAATAGTTATTGATCTACTCTCAAGTAAAAGACATCAAAAAGCGCCACCAAATAAAAAATTCCCAAAATTAAGTACCTATAGCCTAATATTAACCCTTATAAGTCTATTTCTTTTAGTTTTTGTAAGTTTAACCACTTCAGTATGAATTACATTTGCTGAAATTATTTTAAAATCGATTTTTTAAAAAATCTTCCTATTATGTCGTATTTTGTCAGTGGATATTATTTATAAATTAATAAGAATTATTTTAATTATTATTTACCTTTTTTTTCATCAATGATTTATTCAGAATTTATTATTGAGGTTGTATTAGAAAATAAACCTGCTGCTAGAGATCCTGTGGGGGAAACTATTAGGAGAGATTTACTAGCAAAAAAAGGCTATGATATGGTTTCGAATGTTCGAAGTGGACAATATCTTAGATTTTATCTTTCTGCTGAAAATGAGAAGAAAGCAGAAGAGATAATAGAAGAATTACTTAATAAGCTTAGAATATTTAATCCTGTTACTCAAAATTTCAAGATTTTAAAACTACAAAAAGAGTCTTAAAAATTATGAGAGTAAAAATAGCAGTTCTAGATTTCCCAGGTAGTAATTGCGATTTAGATACTATACACGTATTAAATAATGTAATTAATATTAAAGCAGATTTAGTATGGCATAATTATTTTAAAGAATCTAAGTATGATGGTGTTATCCTACCAGGAGGATTTGCATTTGGTGATTATTTAAGAGCTGGGATTATAGCAGCCCACAGCCCTGCTATAGATGAAGCAAGAGTGATGCTAGAAGATGGTAGGCCTGTAATTGGCATTTGTAACGGTTTCCAAATTTTAACAGAAGCACAATTTCTTCCCGGTGCGTTATTACAAAATGATACTCTTACTTTTATATGCAAATGGGTCATGGTTAAAGTAGAAAATAATGAAACTGCTTTTTCTAATAAAATGAATATCGGTGATATCTTAAATATTCCCATTGCTCATGCAGAAGGACGTTATTATATTGAAAATTTAAAAGAATTAGAACAGAATAACCAAATCGTTTTTAGATATTCTAATGAAAATGGCGAATACACCAAGGATTCAAATCCTAATGGTTCCTTAGCAAATATCGCAGGAGTATGTAATTTAGAACGAAATTGTATTGGATTTATGCCGCATCCAGAAAGAGCCTCTGAATCAATATTAAGTCCTAAAGGAACATCCCATGGTAAAAATTTCTTTTATTCAATGGTGGATTTTATTCAAAAGAGGTTATAATCATGACGAAAGTTAAAGTTGATGAAAATGAATTAAATGTTGATTTAACACAATCTGAAGTTGAATGGATACAAAATACATTAGAAAGAAACCCTTCAATTACAGAATTAGGTATGTTTGATGTTATGTGGAGCGAACATTGTTCTTATAAATCATCACGACCAAAATTATCTTTGTTTGAAGATGCTGAAAAGAATTATGATTATGTTTTAGCTGGTCCGGGACAAGATGCTGGTGTAATTGATATTGGTGATGGGTATGCTTTAGCTTTCCGAATTGAGTCTCATAATCATCCCTCTGCTATTGAGCCGTATCATGGTGCCGCAACTGGTATAGGGGGAATTATTAGAGATATTTTATGCATGGGTGTACGACCTATTGCTTTATTAGATCCACTTCGATTTGGTCCATTAAAAGGTAATCCTCATTCTCAGTGGTTGTTTAAATATGTAGTAAAAGGAATAGCTGATTATGGAAATTGCACGGGGATACCAACTATTGGTGGAGAAGTCGAATTTGATAAATGCTTTGAAAGTAATTGCCTTGTTAATGTTGCTTGTATTGGGTTAGGAACCATCGAGGATTTCAAACACGCTCCAAGTAGGGCTTATAATCCAGGAGATTATGTTGTATTAATGGGAGGGTCAACTGGAAGAGATGGAATTCATGGAGTTACCTTTGCTTCAAGAACGCTCACTGAACTTTCAGAAGCAGATAGACCAGCGGTTCAAATTGGTGACCCCTTTACTAAAAAAATGATAATTGAAGCAACTTTAGAAGCAATTAAAACAGGTTATGTAAGGGGTTTAAAAGATCTAGGAGGTGGAGGATTATCTTGTGCTTTAAGTGAATTAACGGGAGATGGTGGAACTGGTGCTAAAATTGATATGGGAAAAATTTTCACCCGAGAACCAAATATGAATTCATATGAAATTATGCTATCAGAATCCCAAGAAAGAATGGCTTTTATCGTTAAGCCTGAAGGATTAGAAGAAGTTTTGAATGTATTTCAAAAATTTGAAATGGCGCATGCTGTACTTGGTCGTACAGATGATTCTAAAATTCTCAGAGTCTATGATGGAGATAATTTAGTGGTTAACCTTCCTGCAATCGCACTTTCAGAATCTCCCACTATTCCTCGCACAGAAAAACGTCCTGACTATCTCGATCAGTTATTAACTGAAATAACACCAGAGCCTTCTAAAAAACTTGATGAGATAATTTATATTTTAATTGCTTCTGAAAATATCTGCAGTAAAGAATGGGTATATAGACAATATGATCACGAAGTTGGAGTACGATCTGTTGTAAAATGTGGGGATGGGGATTCAGGCGTGTTACGAATAATAGGAACAGATAAATTTATTGCTGCTAGTGTAGGCACCAATTCAAAACACTGTTATCTAGAGCCGTATGAAGGTGCTAAGGAAGGTATTGTTGAAGCATGTGGAAATGTGATTGCGAACGGTGCTAAACCAAAAGCGATGGTAAATTGCTGTAATTTTGGAAATCCTGAAAAACCCGAATCTTTTTGGTATTTTGCCGAAGCTGTGAGGGGAATGGCTGATTGCTGCAAAAACTTAAGGATTCCGGTAGTTGGGGGCAATGTCTCATTTTATAATGAAGACGAAGTTAGCAATACTGCAATCAAGGCAACACCTGAAATAATGATTGTAGGAATTATTGAGGGCGAAGATAACATAATTACATTACCATTTAAAGAATTTGGAGATGATATTCTTATAATTGGAGAGACAAAAGCAGAATTGGGAGGCTCAGAATATTATTCTGTTATATACGACCTTGAAGGAGGCATTCCACCTAAAGTAGATGAAAATCAGATAAAAACAAGATGGAACTTTATCCAAGAATTATATAAAAAGAAACTTATTAAGGCAAATCATGATGTCAATAAAGGTGGCTTCATAATAACTATTGGAGAAATGTGTTTTAAAAATGAACTAGGGGCAAAATTAGACTTAAAAGATTATAATAACTATGGTTTAAGAGATGATGAATTACTATTTAGTGAATCGGTAGGAAGGTTCATTATCGAAACAAATCCTAGAAATCATAATGAAATAATGAAGTTAGCTAAGAAATTTAAAATATACGTGAAAAAAATCGGAGTTTTGTCCCAAAATCCTACTATCGAAATTAAAGGTTTAAAATCTGGAAAGCTTGAAATTGATGCTTTAAAGATGAAAAATCTATATCAATCAACTATACCAAATCTCATGGAGATTTAAATAATATCTTAATGGTGAAAATTTTACTTTAGACTATTTTTAGTTTGATTTTTTTGTTTTGGATAAACAAAATTTTATTACCTAGAAATTCTTCTAAGTAAATGTAACAAATTCTATTGAAAATGGTGTAGGGTATAAGAGTACGAGCTTGTATTAAATGTAAAGAATATGTAGCAATTCATCCAAATAATCCACAAAATCAAGTTAAAATACACGAATTTGAAAGAAGGCACCATCTTCACACACTTATTACAGTAAATCTTGATGAAGTAAAAGATTCCTATCAAATATATAGAAATGATGCTTCAGAAAATTCGACTGAAGGATTAGAGGTTTCATAGAAGTATTTTTGTTGGCTTATTTGTTTTATTTCACAAATAATCTAAAACTGAATTAAAAGAATCAATAATGAGAAAAGGTGTTGTCTTTTTCATAGATGGTTTATAATGAACTCCTTTTCCAGTTCTAACCAATATAGATTTTATACCTACATTGTTTGCTCCTTGAATATCTGATTCAAAATCATCTCCAACTACGATACAATCACTGGATGTGAGGTTTAATTTATTTAATGCTTGTTTGAAAAATTCTATTGATGGTTTACCGAATACTTTGTAAGGAACACTTGCTGCATCTGCCAACATTTTTACGAATGAACCTGTATCAATTACAGGTTCACCTTTCTGGTCTAAAAAATATCTATTTCCTTGAGTTCCAAATAGACTGGCACCCTTTAATATATATTTAAAAGCACGATTTAATCGAAAAACATCCCAATTATCCCTAAAATCAGCAATTATCACGTAATCAGGGATTTCATCGCCTTGGACTGAATTAAACTCTTTAAATTCATTCTCAATTTCTTTTGTAGACACTAAAAATATTTTTTTCTGGCGATGTACATATAAAAACTTCTTTAACGCAATAATAGGTGTAAATAATTCATCTTCCTTAACATTAAATCCATATTCTAATAGGTTTTTATAAATTGATTTCGGAGTCTTACTATCTGTATTAGTAAAAAATAGAAGTTCTATTCTCTTTCGTCTAAGTTTAGATATGGCTTCAATTGCTCCTGGAATTGGAGAACCTTTAAAATATAAAGTTCCATCAATATCAGATAATATACCTTTTATATTTTTCAGTTTCTGTTTCATTAATTTAAAAATAGAACTAATCTCTATATTTATATTTATATCAAAAAAAGAAAAAAAGAGATTAGTGGAATATTTTTTAATTTTAAGAATTAGAATTTTAGTGCTGGATTAAAATTTTTAAACATATTTTATCGAGTTTTTTTATCATCACCTTTTATAGGTCATATGGGAACGCTTTCCCATTATGAAAATAATGTTAGTGAGGCTTTATAAATCTTTCTTTTTTCAAATATAAAGGCATAATTTATGAAAAAAATTAAGAAACTTTACAAAAAATTGAACAATGATATAAAAAAACTTGCTTCTATGTTAATTAAGTGAAATATTTATTTTCATGATAAGCATATTATGCCATAACTTTTTTTTCTATATCTTTTTATAATTTTTTATAAATTCATTTTGAAATTCAATTAATTTGAAAAAAAAAGATTAAGATGAAATGGAAAACAAAAATAACCGAACTAGTTGGGTGTAGATATCCGATTATTCTGGGCGCAATTGGAGGAAAGAATAATACCAAATTAACAGCAGCAGTGAGTAAAGCTGGTGGTTTTGGTATTCTAACTGGTTCTTATTTTAGGAATGAAGAGAAATTTCGAAAAGCTCTTTCGGAAATTAAAAATTGCACAAATAATGGCTTTGGGGTAAATTTTTCACCTGCAGGTCCGATGAATTTTCAAAAAAGTCTTAGTAAAATGTTTAATCAATATTTAGAAATTGCCTATGAAGAGGATATTAATACAATAGTCACTGCTGGAGCTCGATATGAAGAGTTTAGTAAAAAGATCAAAGAATATGGAATTAACTGGATTCATAAAGCTACTACAATTAAACATGCAATAAATGGAGAAAAAAATGGGGCTGATGCCATAATTTTAACTGGACTTGAAGGCGGAGGTTTTAAAAATCCGAAACAAAATACCTTCTTTATTAATATGGTAAATGCTGATAGAATATTAAAGACTCCAATTATTGCCTCAGGAGGGATTAGTAATGGAAAAGGTATGTTAATGGCACTAGTTTCTGGTGCTCAAGCAGTTCACTTATGCACTGCTTTCCTCGCAACGGAAGAGAGTCCTGTTGCAAATACCTGGAAACAAAATATAATTGATGCTGATTGTTTTGATCCAGAATTTGTAAATACGGTGTGTCATTTTGACTCAGAAAAACCTAAACTAAATCCTGTATCCTTAGCCGCTGGAACAGTCGATAAAGTTATTTCTGCTGAGCAATTAATAAAAAATATTATGATGGAAGCTGATATCATTCTTAAAAATCTAGGTTTTCAGGGAGAAATTATCGATTTTACTAAATTATAGAATTAGATTTTATCTATAGTTTTCTGGCGATAGTCCAATAGATTTTTTATAGTACATAAACAAAGATATAAAAAACCTAATTACTAAGTTAAATAACTGAAACCTTATAAAAAATTTATAATGAATCAATATAGTCTAATTCTAGTTAATAATAGATTTTTTATAGCATATAAACAAAGAATACATAATGAGAATAGCTGTTGATATTGACGGTGTGTTATTAGATATAATGGTTACTTACTGCGAAATTTTCAACAAAAAAAATAAAACAAGTTATCAGAAAAAGGATGTCAAAAACTGGGAATTTTTCAAACACTGGAAAATCAGTGAACAAGAAGCCTATGAAATTTTTTATGAGATATATGAAGATTCAATGTTAGTTCCATTTATAGATGAAAATGCACCCAGCATAATGAAAGAATTGAATAAAATTCATGAAGTATATATCGTTACCGCGAGACAATTAAAATATAGAGTACCTATCTTAAAAAAATTGAGTTCCCATAATGTTAGAAGAAATGTTGAATATCAAGAGCTAATTTTACTCCACCCTAAACCTTATGATATAAAACTGCGAGAGAATTTTGATATTTACATTGATGATAATCCTAACTTAGTCGATCCTATTAAAAAATTAAAAGGTCGAATCTTATTGTTATACGATCAACCTTGGAATCAAAATATTAATATTGAGAGAAATATAAATAGAGTTTTTAATTGGAATGATATATATCAATTTATAATAAATTTATAGATATATCTTTACAAGTTTTAAATAAGATGCATAAATTAGTATTAGTCGATGGAGCAAAAGGGCACACGGGTACTTATTTAGTAAAAGAAATACTAGATTCCAAATCTAATTGGAAGATAATAGCTACAGATTTACCTGTAAATAAAAGAAAAGAAATAATGACGAAGGAGAGAGTATTTAGTAGTAGATTTAAGTATATGACAGAAATCTTAGAAAATGAACAGGTCGAATTCATACCTGCTGATTTAACAATTAAAGATACGATCGAAAATCTATTTGAAAATAGAAAATTTGATATTATTTTTCATATAGCGAGCCTTTATGATTATTTTGCGGAATTAAGCGTTTTAAGAACAATTAATGTAGAAGGTACAAGAAATCTTCTAGATGTAATCTCTAAGTCCCAAGATTTGAATACTTTGAGATTTATTCATTGGAGTACCTGTGGAGTTTATGGTGAACCTAAATATAAAAAGGATTCGAAAGGTTATCCTATTCCCGCTGATGAAACAACACCTTATAATCCACCAAATAATTATAGTATTAGTAAGATGGAACAAGAGCAAGTTGTAGAAGATTATAGCAAGCGATATAATTTAAAAGCCACATTTATACGTCCTGCACCCATAATGGGACCATATCAAATATATGGCATATTTCATATTATGCAAATTGTAAATAAATCTGGCTTTGGTTCAGGTATTCATATTTATCCGAAAAAGAAGCGATTGGCCATGTCATTAATTCATGTTGAAGATTTAGTACAAGCAGCAATATTTTTAGCTGAACATGATGAATCTATAGGAGAAACATATAATTTAGTTATTGATCCATGTTTTCAAGAAGATTTTTTAGAGTATCTTGCTGATCTTCTAAATGCCGAATATTTTAACTTCCCTATATGGTGGCCTATTTATAAAGCATTTTCAAAATATCTTTTTTGGCTTGATAAAAGAAAAGAAAAAAAGGCTCGAAAGATGAATACACGACCACCCGTAGATTTGGCTATGGCAGCATACACTTTTCATCAATATCTCTTCTCTAATGAAAAAATTAAAAATTTAGGTTTTAATTTTAAATTTCCTGATTATAAAAGTGCTACAAAAGATACTGTTGAGTGGTATCTTAAAAATAATTGGTTGGAGAGTGAATATTAATTATGAGTTTTTTAGAGGGACTTATAGGAAATTTCCTATTTGGTTGGTTAAATTCTTATCTTTATCGAAAATACCTTCGTAAAAGAAATAAAGATTGGATTGTTTTTTTAGCAATGATCTTTATAACTGGGTTATTGTTATTGGATATATTAATCTATTTAGAAATTGTTGATATGACTTGGGTAAATGCTCTTCCCTGGGTAAATATTCCGTCTATTCAAAGTGGAAAATATTTTATGTGGAACTCATTCTTACTTTTTGGATTAGATCTGGGAATTACAGCTCAACCTGGAATGGATGTATTTGCTGTCTTTTTATTTATCTCTTATATCTTTTGGTATTATTTCGGATCGAAATTTGGAAAATTTCTTCATGGATATCGACCATATCAACAAGGCTTTTATTTAATTTTTCGACCGGTTAAAAAATTTATAAAAGATCGTGAGAAGAGAATGAAAGAAGAAGATAAGGCAAAATCTAATAAATAAATTCTATTATTATGTTTTTAACCAAATAATTCACTAAAAATACTCTCTCTATTTATATAAAGAAATTTGTAATTTGATAGATATTAGTAAAATGTAATTAATGGTTGAGTTAAAAAATGACTGAAGCATATGCTAATTTCATGGTATTTGAATTAGAAGATACTGGTGAACGACAACAACTAGATATAACCGAACAAGATTTTTGTCAAAATAATGGTAACGGCATTTTACACCCATACCAAGTTGCAATAATCGTTAAAGAAGATCTAAGAAGAATTTATATTTGGAAAGGATTTACCTCATCTGTCAGAAAAAAATTTATCGCCTCCCGAGTTGCATCAGAGTTACAACAAGAATTAGTCACGAACGCGGGTTTCCATAGATGCAAAGTAATTTCAGTTGATCAAGGGGATGAACCAAGTGAATTTCTTAATGCATTTGGATTTGAGGAACAGAGTATTCAAGAACAGGGTGAAATTGAACAATCTGAGGTTAAAGATGAGCTTAAATTAAAAACTCAGGAGACGCAACAGAGAAATCCATCAATTAAACGCCTAAATAATTCAAAATCATTTGTTTCAAAGTCATTTAAGCATGTGAAGAGTGAAAAAAAATCCAGAGAAATTTTCGAGAAAATCATTCAAACTGAGGCACCTAACAATTATAAAAGAAAAAATGTTTTAACAGGGCAAAATATACTTTATGGAGAAATTTTTAAAAAAGCGAACATTTTTGGAGAAACAGTCGAAGAAAGAGAATGGCAACCAGTCACTAACCTTCCAAAGGAAATTTTCGAGCTTGAGGGTCATAAACTAAGGATTTATTTTAATAAAGAAATTGGAATGATTGAAGCAATTGAAGTTTTAGAAACTTTAGAGGACGTTTCAAAGCCTAAAAAAGATGAAGAAGAAGGAAAAGTTGATTATAATAAATGGACTGTTAAACAACTAAAAGAATTCTGCAAGGAAAACAATATTTCTGTTCCCTCATCCTATAGAAAAGCTGAGATTGTACATCTTGTAAAAGAGTTCGCTAAATCTGAAAAGTAAAAAATAATTTCGAGTTGTTCTCTTCCTATTCAAGATTCAATCTATTGAATTAAAAAAAGTTAAAATAAAATCCTTTATGGGGTAAAT
>JAEOSD010000173.1 GCA_016840545.1 Promethearchaeota archaeon | reverse complement strand
TCAGTAAAGGAAAAAGTAGCACCAACAGATGTTACTTCAGTTTCACTTAAATTAATTGAATTTTTTGATGAAAATACAATGAGCGTCCATTTAAAGCAAGGATTGCCTCCTTATGCGAAAAAAGGAAGCCCGGGTAATTGGTATTTAGAAAGAGTAAGAGACGATTTAATACCTAAAAATCAAATTGAAGAAATAGCAATGGAAATTATAGAATTTGTACGGGAAGATGCTCATTCCTTCGTTGAAATTGAAAAATTTGGTGCTGTTGTAGCCCAATTGCGAGAATTTAGAATCGTAATTACGCGCCCTCCTTTTTCTAATGATGTTGAAATAACTGCAGTACGCCCACTCGTTAATTTGACGTTATCAGATTACAGCATCGACTCAAGACTCCGCAATCGTCTGGAAAAAGCAGAGGGAATTCTAGTCGCTGGGTCACCTGGAGCTGGTAAGAGCACTTTTTCAGCAGCATTAGCAAATTACTATTTACGCCAAAATAAGGTTGTCAAAACATTAGAAAGTGTGAGAGATTTACAAGTTAAACCTGAAATCACACAATATACTAAACTTGAAGGAAGCCTTGAAAATTCAGCAGACATCCTACTATTGGTGCGACCTGACTTTACAATATTTGATGAAGTGAGAACAACAAAAGATTTTCAAATTTATGCAGATTTTCGATTATCTGGAGTTGGTATGGTGGGCGTTGTGCATTCATCTTCAGCAATTGATGCAATTCAGAGATTTATCGGCAGGATAGAACTTGGTATGCTCCCCTCAATAATAGATACTATCATTTTTATTGAGGATGGAGATATTTCAAGAGTCTTAACGATAAAAATGACAGTAAAAGTTCCCCATGGCTTTAGAGATAAAGATCTTGCTAGACCAGTTGTCGAAGTAAGAGATTATAAAACAAGACAATTAGAATATGAAATGTATTCTTTTGGACAGGATATTGTCGTGAATCCAATTAATCCAATAAGATCAGAAAAATATAAAAAACTTAATAGCTTCTCTATTGAGAAAAAATCAAGTAAAGGAAAAATTCAACTAGATGTACATGTTCAAAGACAAAAAATAGTTCTAAAAGCTGATCTAGAATATGCTAGCAGCAATATTATTATTTATGCTGACAATCAACAGATTTTTAATGGTTCACTAAGTAGAAATGCCGATATTTCCTTATCATTGTCAAACAAGGAAGGAAAAAGAATTCTAAAAGAATATAATAGAAATAAAGTTTTATATGGGAAATTAAAATAATAAATCTTGAATTAAAGTTAACTTTATTGACAAGTTAACTTTCATTTAGCATTTCCTTAACTTTTTCTAAAATGGGAGGAAGAATTTCTTCGATATAATTATCAAATCTTAAATCTGTTGCATAATCATAAGGAGTTTCCCCTTTATTTAAGATTATTAGTTTTGCTCCATTTTTTTTGGCAATACCTGGCATATTAGCTGCTGGTGTTACTACCAAAGATGAGCCAATTACAAAAAATACATCCGCTTCTTCAGATCGCTTGATTGACTCTTCTAATTCGTCATAGGGTAATGGATCGCCAAAGTTTACAATACTTGAAATGATTCTACCACCACAATAAGGACAATCAGGTTGGTCTTTTTGAACTTGATTTGTTCTATATCCTGGACCCCATTTTGCTTTATCCCACCCTGCTTTTTCAAATGTCATCTTCCTATTGCACGACATACATTTCATGAAATACATGTTGCCATGAAGTTCTGCTAATTTATCAAAAGGGATGCTTGATTTAGCATGTAATCCATCTACATTTTGGGAAATCAGATAATTTAGTTTTCCCATTTCCATTAACTCTACAATTGCATAATGGTTAGGATTCGGTTTTACCTGATCCCATGGTGGTGTTTTAGGCGGAGGTAAACCCTTATCGCGTCTTGTCCATACCCCATCCGGTCCACGATAATCTGGTAAGCCTGAATCAGTGGATATTCCTGCCCCGGTAAACACAACTAATCTTTCTGAATCCACTATCCATTTTGCTGCTAGATTAATTTTCTCTTCAAGGCTCATACTTAAATAAAAAACTATTTGAAAATATAAAGCTAATTGTGTAACTTATAAAATCTGATTTAATTTGTCAAAATAAATCTACAGATTTCTAAAATTAAATAGTGTATTTTAAAAATGTTAAATACAATTGTCTATTTGGGATTATTAATACCCAAATATTTATATACAATTTTAACGAATTAAAAATAAAACGATTGGGTTGAGGAACCTATTACATACGTAGTTAATTTTAACGAAAATGCATTAAGAAATACTGAAATAGAATATATTAAAGAAAATTTTAATCCTGTCCAATTAAAATTGATTCAAAATATTGCTAAACGTTTATGTGAACTTATCAATGTATCTATTCTGGCTATGAGAGGCATAATTTGGCATGCGCTGAGCGAATGGCAGAGGAAATATAATAAAACGATTACTGAAATAACTAATATGTCAATGAGTAAAAGGATTATCGCTGCTAAAGAGATTTTCAATATTGGAAAAAGAGAATTGAAAACAATGTTAAATGAACCTAAAGAACAAAATGAAATATTGTTAGATATTATATTTGAACGGGCTTTCAAATATTACATGGAATATATAAATAAATTAAGAATGTAATTTTCTTTTTGTTAAAAATCAATCCTCTCTTGATTCAAGAAGGTCAATTAATATTCCTAAATTATCTTCAAGCTCATAATCTCTTATCTTATTTAATGGTTCATCAATATTCATTAGATCTAACACATTATGAGAATCGGATCCAATAGCCACCAAAATGCTACTCTCTTTTAATTTTAAAAAAAAATCTTGGAACTTACGGGCATAATATTGCGAATAACTGGAATTAAATTCGAAGTAAATATTATATTCTCTTAAGAAAGGTATTAAGACGTCAAAATAACTATAAATAAAAAATGATGGATCAAAATGAGCTAAACCTAATATTGGGAAATTTTTATTTGGATGATATTTTTTTTTCCAAGATTTAAGAATATTTTTTATAAAAGCGATACCTTCAGGGCTCTCGAGATATTCCAAAAGGATTATATCAAATTTATATGGATTTATAAGGTTTAAAATATAACTTTCTGAACTACTAATATCAATTTCTATACCCTTAAATAATCTTAAATTAATGTTTTTCCTTTTTAAATAGTTTTGACATTGTTTAATCTCTAGAATATAATTGGCAAGTTTCTCTTTAGAGTTTAAAGTAGGTATAACGCTTGCTTTCCATGAATTTGTGAAATGATCCGTTATAGCTATATAATTCAATCCATATTCTATTGATTCTCTTACTATTTGCTTTATACTATTTCTACCATCTGAATACTTCGAATGAATATGTAAATTTAGCCTAGGAAAGTCCATATATTTAAAAAAGAATTATAATTTTTGATTTTTAGTTTTTGGTCTCTTCATTGAAAGAGTAATTTTAAATTCCAAGTTGTTTTAATTCTCTATTTCTATACCACAATATAACTGTACTAAAAAAGAGGACTATACCAAAAAACATTAAAATTGAAATAAAGAGAAATCTTCCAGCTTCTTTAGATATTATTGTTGTACCAAGATTTATTTCTTCAATAACTATTATATTATTCAGTAATAGATAAACAATAGAAAAGATAGAAATGATAGATACAAGTTGTAATAATGTTATTATAATATTTACTATATGAATAATTTTTGATCTTTTTTTTCCTAATTCGATTATTTGTGCATTCCCAAATCTGATTGCTACTTTTGCTTTATCCACTTTTCTAATAAAATAATAGATAACTTGACGAAGAGGGAATAGATCAAAAATAATGGTTCCAATCGTAAAAAAACTAATTATTATCAATATCCTATTCGTTGAGAGGGTAATAGAACTAACACTTGAGAAATTGTTTATAATCCAAATAACAAATCCAATCACGATAACTACAAAAAACTTAATTCCACTTAAAGTTAACGAAATCGAGGGTTTATCCGCAATTGTCAATAAGTAATACGCCACACCAATAATAGAAATAATTATAGCTAAAAAGAGAGCCTCAATAGATATAATAATTCCAAATAAGACTGCAAAGGTTGAAAAGCAGATAAATAATAAAATTGGAAGAAAAGGAAAAAATGGGGCTTTAAATGGGCGATCTAATTCTTTTCTTTTATGCCTTAATTTTACAGCAGCATAATTAACTGAAGCTAAACCAATAAAATAAATAAGATTTGTAGTCTCAGCTGTTAATCCTATTCCCGCAAAAATTGTGAAAATAATTGCCAAAAAGGCGGTAATCGTTAAAGCTAGTGCGGGCATATCAGTTCTTTTCTTTATTGCTCGAATTTTTTTTGGAATATACCTATCCCTTGCTAAGGCAGTTATAACACTTACTGCTGACCCCAGAGCGGCATTAATAGCTATAGTTGTGGAGATTAGGGCAGCGGCAGCCATAAAGTAAAATCCAAAAGGCCCTAGTATGTTTTCAAGAACAAGTAATAAAACAGGAGTTCCTGTTGTTGAGCTTGCTTCTATATTTAGTAGAACCGCTATAGTTATTGACAAGTATATGGCTAATGTTATTAAAATTGCATAAATATTTGTTTTTGGAACATTTTTAGAAGGATTTTTCAAATCTGCATTCAAATATGCTAAGTTAGAGGTAATTGATGTAAATAAAATGAATAATAAGGAGAAAGCTGAAATAACTCCAAAGAAACTAGTACCTGAAAATAAATAATCGGAGCTAAAACTTGATGTTGGGACGATAGGAGATATTATCAAACCCGAAAATATGAAGAAAATTAACATTCCAATTAGAATAAGAGTAGATATTAATAAAGCTCTAATAGCAATTTTCTGTGTCCTAAATATTACCAGACTTGTTAATAATAGGGGTAAAATACTTATAAGACCTATATATAGAGCGTCTATACTTATATTATTTTCTATTAAAACTACATTAATTACTAAAGCAAAAGTTTGTGCCGAAAATGAGCAAACAGCAATATTAGCAATCCATAAAAAAAATCCAATAATAAATGCTAAAAAACCACCTAGACCTTCTTTAGTGAAATTATAAGCGCCTCCAGCAATTGGTAAACTTGTTGATAATTCTGAATAATTAAGACCAGTAAAAAAAATAAGAATTCCACATAAAATCAAACTTATTAAAATTCCAGGTCCTGCGCTTGCAATTCCATCGCTTAAAAGAATAAATATTGATCCCCCTATTCCACAACCTATTCCATATATTACTGCTTGAGACA
>JAEOSD010000058.1 GCA_016840545.1 Promethearchaeota archaeon | reverse complement strand
AGCTATGCTTAATTAATCTTATTCCAACCCTTTCAATATGATAGGTTAATTGCTCTATAGCAGCTGCTCGAAAAGTATCTGAGGCTGCAGCAACAGAGCTAACATTATTTTTTTTTAAATAATGTGCTATTTTTGCTATAGTAGTTGTTTTCCCAGTTCCATTGACTCCAAGAAAGACCATTATATATGGTAAGTTTTTTACTTTTTTTTTCTTTATTTCATCTAATAGACTTATTTCTTGATCGGGTGTTAAAATATCAGTAATTACTTCTTTTAAAATTTCAAATAAATACTTCTGTTTTGATGATAGTCTCCCAATTTGTTCACCCCTTAAGGAATCCTTAATACTATTACATAGCACATCAGCAGTTTCTGCCGCAACATCATTACTTATTAAAAGCAGATTTAATTCACGCAAGGCTTTATCAATCTTATCATCAGATAATGTCTTTTTTACAAAACTAGAAAAGACATCCTTTAATTCTTCTAGCATGAATAGATTCACCTGAAACCTTTCTCTATAAAAGTAGCTTTCTTAAGTTGGTTTTTCTGAATAGCTATTCTGAATTGATTGAGACATTCCTTGAATGGTCAAATCCAATTTCTGAACAATTTCAGAGATGGATTTTATTTGTTCGTTATGTTGTTGAATTAATTTCTCAATATATTCAATGGATTCATCAATATTTTTTTCAATTACAGTATCTTTTCCTATAAATAATAAAAACTTTTCAGTATCTTGAATTGAGGCTTTAACTCCTACTATACCTCCAATAGGAATTAATATTTCATCTTCTTCTTTGACTCCATCTTTAAAATTTTGGAGTGTATATTTTGTATTAAGATAATTTCCAAGTGAGGCATTTATTATTTCTAGTTGCCCTTGATACATATCATATTGTTCCCTAAGAATCCTAAGTTGATATAGCTGGTTTTGAAGATTTTGATTCTTTTCCATTTTTATTAACCACAAAAAAATATATATAAAATTTATTGCGATAATTCACGAATAAGGTAATCTTGAGCTTCTTCTGGAGCTATTTCCTTTATTTCTTGAATCTTTATCTGTCTCCTAAGAATACCAATAGAAGTTATTTGACTTAAGGCTTTTTCTAAGGCGTCTTCTTCTTTTAATGCGCGTTCTTCTTTTCGAAATAAATATTTCTTATGATTCTTATAATAAGTACCAATAATGCGATAAATTTTTATCTCTGACATAATATATCAAATCCCTTGTATCAGTGAGCTTAAAGTAGATAATATTTTAAAAATATTAAATTTTTCTTTTTAATTTTAGACTTCATAAAATTAGACTCTTTTTAAAGTCTAATTAATTAAAAAAAATAATAGAAAATATCTAACGATACTTTAATAAATTTCCTTAAAGCCCAAGAATGTCTGTCATTCGCATCATTTCGGGTCCAGTGCAAGCTAATCCAAAAATACCACTATTATCATTCACGATAGCTCCTGAGGAGAGATAAGGAATCCCTCTATTGACAGTTGATACATCTATTTCATCAATCTTTAAAAGTGAAGAAACATGCTCTATTTCTTCGTCAGTAGTTAGTGGGTGGACAACGCAACCGCAATTATTTGCTAATCCAATAGATCCCGGTAAAGAATTTTCCGCAAACTCAAAAATTTCGGTTTCTACATTTAAAATGTTCTCAATTTCATGTTTGAAATCCTTTAATAAAGAACTAATAATAGCTCCCTTATCATTACATAAAATTAAATTTCCATAAGCATTATCTATAGATTTAATTACTCCGATTTGATAATTATCATTAATGTTTTTAGTATAATCGGTTAAAATATTGAGCTCATCATCTCTTATAATATGTGGTACAATAATTCCATGCTTATTACTGGCAGCATACACTCCTAAAAGAGTTGAGTTGTTAATAGATAACGGAAAAAAAGGTTCTTTAAATGTACTTTTTATTTTTTTTATTGCAAAGTTTAATAATGTAGATGGGTAGAGACCAAATGAATTATTAACAGTAAGATAGACTCCAATAGAGTTTTTTCCGTAAAGTTGATACTTGAGAATTGACATTTATAAGAAATAAATAAAATAATGTTTGGTAAAATAAACTTACAAACCATAAATATTTTTTCATAGAATTCCTTTTGCTTATAATGTATTTTTTCTAATAAATAATCTTTATAAATACAGACAATCTAATAATTAATCATGATTAATTGGATACTCGCCTTTTTCTATTTTCTTGACTCATATGGTATTTTAAGTCTAGAACAAATATTAACTTTCAATTTACCGCTATTACTAATTTGTAGAGGATTATATGTTTCCAGCTATGTTCTTAATTACATTAAAGGTTACAATAATGAACTTCCAAAAAGAGAACAATTATTCAATAAAAATGAAACCCTTTATTTCAGTATAAAGCAATTAATTTTAATTTTATTTGGGATACTGTACTTTCCTATTGCCTTATTTATTTCATTTTATTCTCTAATGATGGCTGGAAATTACTTTAAAGAATTAAGCAGAAAGAAGAATATTGCCTCATTAAAAATTACTGGGATTCTTATTAGTATAATAGTACCAATTATGGGTATTATCTGGTACACTTTTTTCAGTCCAAATTATTATGCTTTAGCTGCAATAGGATTAAGTATCATTATGATTTTATATTATGGAATAAAAATTTCATCACTCTCTCTTTCTTCATTATTACAGAAATATAAAAAGCGAAAGATCAATCAACTTCCAAAAGAATTACAATACGTAGGTCTAATTTTTATGATTACTTTACCTATATTTATAATTGGTAGTACTGCTATATACAACGTTCCAGATAAAATTACATATATGGTTCCTATGCGAGATGGAATTCATTTAGCTACAGATGTATATTTTGCTCCTGGATCTTTTGGTAGGCCAAAACCCGTGATTTTAATAAGAACCCCATATGGTAAATCAGGGTGGGCAGATGATCTATATCTCCCTTACTATTTAATTCAAGATTATCACGTAGTTATACAAGATTTAAGAGGAACTCATAATTCTGAAGGAGGGGATAAATCTTTACTTTTTATCGAATCTTATCATGATGGTGTTGATACAATAAATTGGATACTTGATAAAAGGTGGTCTAACGGAAGAATTGCCAGTGCAGGAGTTTCAGCACTCTGTATTAATCAATATTTTTATGCTGGAATGAACCCTGAAGGATTAATGGCTCAACAACTTTGGTTTGGAACTCCTGAATTATATGACCATGCCATTTATCAAGGATCATACCATAAGTCATCAGTTGAGACATGGGTAAAAAGTACATCCCCAAATAACTGGCACTATCAAATTGAAACTATTTTTAAATACATGCCTAAAGATGAATTAATGTATAATTCTACTTCCTTATCTAATCCCATCGGACCAAATTATTCTAACATTTCAGTTTATGGAATTCATGTTGGAGGGTGGTATGACCACTTTCTTCAAGGAACTATTGATGGGTATATAGGATATGATGATAATGGAAGTGTAAGAGCTCAAGGACATCAAAAATTAATTATGGGTCCATGGACGCACGGATCTATTTATGGGGGTAAACAAGGAGAATTAATATATCCAGATAATTCGAACGGTTTTGATTTGATATTAAATTGGGAACATGAAGTTTTTGATGAAGCTTTACTTGATAATCCAACCAGTTGGGATGGTGCTAGAGTTGCCTATTATTTAATGGGTCCAACGATAGAAACCTCAGATAAGTGGAATTATTGGCGTTATGCATATGATTGGCCTCTTAATCATGTGAATGATGAATGGTACTTCACAGCAGATGGAAGATTAAGTAATGTAGCAGCTGGCTTAATTAATAAAAACTTTTCTTACCTATTTGATCCTCGCTATCCTCTTCCAAATCTTGGAGGACAAAACCAACCATTTGACTTAGCAGGACCAATGGACCAACGAAGTATTGAAAATAGGAGTGACGTATTATTATTCGAAACACCTATCCTAACTGAACCAGTGATAACAGTTGGAAGGATATGGGGGCATCTATTTGTATCTTCTAACTGTACAGATACAGATTTCACAATAAAATTAACAGATGTATACCCAGATAACCGTTCAATGTTAGTAACTGATGGTTCCTTAACAGTTAGGAGTCGATACAATTATACAAAAGATGTTTTTATGTCAGGCAATCAGCTAGATGTGTATGAATTGATGGTAGATTGCTGGTCAAGTGCTTATTATTTTGCACCAGGACATAGAATACGCATAGCAATTTCAAGTTCTAATTTTCCTCGTTTTGCTGTTAATCCAAATACAGGTGTTCCATTAGCTCAGAATTATTTAAATTTCAATATTGCAAATAATACTTTACTTGTAGGACCTAAATATAATTCAAGTATTATACTACCGAGATTAATAGATGTGAGCACAACTCACACAAATTTATAATTTTTTTTTAAAAACTATAAGAAAAAGCTTTTTGATTAATTTATAAATCTAATATCTATTTCTGGAGGTAAACCACTACTAAGCCATCAATATTTTTGGTAGCTCTCACTTTTAACTTTCTGGGAGGTTTTTGAATTCCACGAGACCATATTCGTTCATTGACTTCTTGTGAAATAATTAAAGATTCTGGCTTAAAATGACGCTCCATAAATTCTTTAAGAAACCTTACGCTTTTGTTGGCCCATTTTGTACGTGGACCTTTTCGTGCCTTTGCTAAAGGTATTATATATATTCTTTCATCAATAATTTCTTCTTTGGGAGCCTCTTCTTCAATTTCTTCTACTGCTTCTTCAAAAACTTCACTAACTTCCTCTCCTTCAGCGATTTCGTCTAAGCTAAATTCTGCTATTTCTTCAATATCCTCTTCTAATGCTTCTTCTGTTTCCTCCAATTCATCTTCTGAGAGTTCTTCTTCTAAATCATCTAAGCTTACTTCTTTACTTTTCTTTTTTGCCATCTTTAATCTCTCTTTAAACGACTATTTCGCCATTCTCTTCTAGAATACGGACTATTTCTTATACGACCTTTTGTTCTTCTTATTACCCAATTAGGTACAGTCCTAGTTTGCTTCGAATTTTTACCCCTTCTCAATTTAGAGGGTAAATCTTTATTTCTCGCCATAATACTTAACCAAACATTTACTTCTTAATTTTAAATTCTTTTTTTTCTCTAGAGGATATTTGTGTTAATAATTTCTTAAATGTATTATCTGGTAATGGAGTAGCTCCCTTTAGTTGTCCTGCCTGAAATAACTGAATTAACTGTATTTCTATTTGTTCAGCAAATTGGGGTTTTACCATTCTGATATTTTCTAATCTTTGTCTTCCCTCTTGGCTCAAAATTAGCCTCATTAATTGATATTTTTTATTTTCAAAATCTTTTTGTTGCTGTTCTGCTAATTGTTGTTGAATTGCTTGTTGCTTTAACTGTTCTAATTTTTTTTTCCTAATGGCTTCCAGCTCTTCTTCATCACTCAATTAAAATCCCTAAAGAAAACTTAATATATATATAATTATTATTTTCTCAAAATATTATGGGCAGTTCTTTCTAAAAGGCTAATTCCTTCAGGTGAGACTATTCTTCCTGTTTTTTCTTTCTTCATTAGTAAGTTAGCATCCTCTAATTGCTGCAACGCTAGTCTAATAATTTTTCCACCTCCTCTTCCACTATGATTCAATCCAGAGCCTTTTCTATTTTTTCCTCCATAATGTTTTCTAAGTCTATTAACTCCTATAGGCCCAAATTTTCTTACTTTTCGCAATATTGAAGCACAACGAATGTACCAAAAATTTTCTGAATCTAAAGGGGCTAATTCTTTAAAAAATGCCGTTTTCCAATATTGACTTCCTTCTGGAGGGTTAATTTCAGGGTATTCCTTTAATTTATCAGCAATAGTTTTAATGAGTTTTGCCGGTTCAACGATGTATATAGACATGCTAATCTTTAATTCAATCATTCTTTAATATATTATAATAGATGTAAAAAGATTAAATAAATTAAAAATTTTTTGGTATTTTAAGTATTTTGGGATAATGGATTACCGAGAAGAATATAAAAGAGTATTATTATCAAGACCGCATTGTATTTTGGGAAAAAATGGTATTACTGATGACTTTATAACTCATGTAGCTAGCTTGTTAAAAAGGTATAAAATCATTAAAATTAAGGCGTTGAGATCAGTAGCAACTAAATCAAATATCGCAACTTTATCAGAAAAAATTTCAAAATTAACGAATTCAAATGTTTTAGATTTACGAGGGAAACAAATTATATTATCTAAGTTTCCTATTAACAAGAAAGAATTGAAGAGTTCTAATAAATGAACAAATTATGCCTAAAAAGAAAATTAATAAAGGAATTATTAAACAAATAGCAAAAACAAGGATAAACTTTCTATTTAAGCGAGCTCATGAAATTTTTCCCAGTCAAAAGGATTTAGCGAACCGATACATATCTTTAGCAAGGAAATATGCTCAAAGAGCAAAAATTAAGATTCCTCCAATTTGGAAGAAAAGAATATGTCATAAATGTAAGAATTTTCTTTATCCAGGGTTAAACTGTAGAATAAGATTACATTCACTTGGAAAAGCAACCCACGTTTCAATGATATGTCTGGATTGCAATAAAATTACACGTTATTATATTAAAACAAAAAGTATATACTTAAAAGAATAAAGATTATGGCTCTAACCTTAATTATAGCAGAGTGTGGATTAGAACTCATTCCAAAAGAAATTAGAGATCATCCTTCTGTAAAGAAAAATATCAGAAGTAAGAATTATTCATCCCAACTTTTAGATAATGCTCTACACCACTCTGCTATGGTAAAGTTAAATAATTTCGAAAAAAGAGGGCGTCCTGATATTCTTCATAATTGTTTACTTAATGCTTTAGGCTCTCCATTAAATAAAAATAAACAACTAAAAATTTATTTTCATACCGTAAATAATCGTATCTTTGAATTAAATCCTGAAATAAGAATCACCCGAAATTACAACAGATTTAAAGGTTTGATTGCAAAACTCCTAATAGATGGTAAGATTGAATTCGAAAAAAGCTATTTAGTTAAAGAACTCAAGGAAAATTTCAGAGATTTAATAAAAATAATTAAAAAAAAAGAAGTATTACTATTTTCAAGCAGAGGAGGTTTAATCCAACATCATTTAGATATCTTCCAAAAAGATACTTCTAAAAATTATATTATAATAATAGGTGGTTTCCAAAAAGGCACTTTCTCAAAAGAAATCTTGGAATTGAGTAATAGAATTATTTCAATTTCCCAATATTCTTTAGATGCTTGGATTGTTGTGGGTAAAATTATTAGTTTTTATGAAATAATAAATGATATCAAATAAAAGCCGAGAAAGCAGTAAAGTTATAAGAAATGTTTTCTTTTTGATCATACCATAGCGTCGTTAGTCTAGCGGTAGGATTCTGGCCTTCCAAGCCAGTGACCCGGGTTCGATCCCCGGACGACGCATTCTAATTCTATCAATGTTAAATAAAAAATCTCAGACATGGTTATAATACATGGATTTATGGACTTGTACCTCGTATTAGCAATGCTTGTATTTTGAAAAATTGCCAATTTTAGATCTTAACCTACACCTACGGATCCTAGGATTTTTATTTCGTGAAACGATGATTTCACGTATAAATAGTTATACAAATATAATACTAGAATAATATAAGCTTGATACAATTTTTGAATAATCTCAGTGGCTTATTCACAATATTTTAGTCTAAATTTAAAAATTAGTTTTCTTTCTTTTGAATTAATCAATAAATAAACCTAATCTCGTTAAAAGTGATATTGAATGTCAAATAAAAGTGTTAAAGATTATTATGTAAAAAATAAATCAAAATTGATGAAAAGGTTTGGATATTCTCTAAAAATTGCTAAGGATCTCTTAATGGAGAGATTTGATGAATCTAAATCAGAGGATCTAATCACTCAAATGCGAAAGGAATACGAAGACATTTTGACCAAAATGACCGATATCGGAGGAAAAAGGAACCTCTTTATCTCAATAATTACAGATAAAGTATCATTATTAGCAATGTTTTTTATACTTGAAAAGGAAGGATATACATATCGAGAAATTGGGGATTTTGCTAACAAATTTACTGAGATAGAAACAAAAAATGCTATGGAACGAGCAGAAAAGAAAGGGATGAATCTATTAGATCTTTACTTTGATGATGTTTTTATTAATTCTGCAAAGACACATTGTAATGATACATTGAAGAGAAAGTATCCTGATAATTGGGTTATGGAATTCGTGGATGGTACAAATGAGGATTTCGATTACGGCTTAAATGTATCTGAATGTGCGATTCATAAAGCATATAAAAAATTAGGAGCAGAAAAATATGCTCCATTTACATGTCTTATTGATTTTGCTCAAGCACATGTTCTTGGATTTGGTCTATCACGTACTCAATCCCTTGCAAATGGGGCTCCTGGTTGTGATCACCGCTACTCTCGAATTGGTAATACTCCTAAAGCATGGCCACCAGAAAGTTTTCCTGAGTATACTGGCAAATTTGAGTAATTTTTTTTTAAAAGATTTATTTATGTATAATTTTTGCTCATTATTTTGATCTTTTTGTTTTTTTTGATATTGTTCATTTATTAAAAAAATACAAAAAGTTATATGTACATATTTGTATGAATGTATTGAAAAAGCGCCCTTGAGAATATATTTTTCCATTTCCATATTTTCATCACTTCAATATTTATATGAAAAGGGCGTTTTTTCCTTTAATTATGATTTATTTAAAATATATCGTTTCAATAATCTTAAATTATTAATTATATTATTGAAAATACTCAACTATTATACATAATAATGGTCAAATACAGATACAAAGAATTTAAATCTGTCTTAAACAAGTTAACATATCCAGATTCATGGTTTTGGGCGCGTTATACATTAAATACATATTCTGGATGTGCTCACGCATGTACTTATTGTGATGCTCGTAGTCAGCGATACTACTTGGAAGACTTCGAAAATGAAGTTATTATAAAGACTAATTTTGATAAAAAGTTGGATCAGAGATTCAAAAGGGCTAGAACTCTATTACCTGATATTATTGCTCCAGGAGGTGTGAATGATGCTTATCAACCAATTGAGCAAAAGATTGAACACAGCCGAAAAGTTTTACAAGTCATAGCGAAGCATAAATTCCCTATTAATATCGCAACTAAATCAAAATTAGTTGTTAGAGATATTGATATTTTAAAAGAAATAGCTAAGGAGACTTGGAGTACAGTTGGTTTCTCTATTTCTACAGTAAATGAAGAATTAGCAAATTTCTTAGAACCACATTCATCAAACCCTTCTGAACGTTTAAAAGCATTGCATACTATCAAACTAAAAGCTCCAGAAATACAAGTAGGTATATATTTTATGCCTATTATTCCTTTTTTAGAGGATGACGCCGTAAGTCTCGAAGATGTTATTAAACAATCAAAAAAGGTTGGTGCAGAATTTGTGTTATTCGCTCCAGGATTAACTTTAAGAGATGCCCAAGCTCAATTCTTTATTAAAAAATTAAAGAATAGTAGATATAATGATATTGTCAAACCACTTTTGGAGCTATATAAAGGACATACGAATCCTCCAGCATATTATGTTCGAAAATTAAATCCAACGTTATATGCCTTATGCCAGGAATATAAACTAGCTGTTCGCGTTAAGCGTTGGATTCCAAATGATTATAGAAAATGGAATTATAAAATCTCTGAATTGCTACTAAATAAGGAGTATGTTGACGCTATAACTACAGGAAAATCAAATAATAATATGAAATGGGCGGGACTAAACCTAAATAATCTTGATGTGTCAATTATTGATGTATTTAAAAGGGATGAGTTATCTAAATTAAAAAATTTTTCAAAGGAAATCATCGAATTTGTAAAACCCTATTTAGAGAAGATTAACACGACGAACGAAAAAATAACCTTAGAAAGATTTATTAATTAATAAAACCGATTTATTATTTCATATATATCATTTATTATTTTATATTTCATGACATTCTAATATAAGAGATTATGAAATTTCGATGATACAAAAAGTCGTTAAAGAAATAAGAAAATTATTATTAGAGGGTAAATCAAATTTAACAGAAGAACAAATAAATCGAATGTATAAAATAATAAACCCTGATAATGCTAATTATAAAATATATGGCGTCAGAGTTGCTACAATTGATAAGATTGTTAAAAGAGTCTTAGATAATTATAACTGTACATACAATGATGCCGTCGAGATTTATAAAGTATTAATAAGATCTAATATTGAGGAAGAAAAATTTGCAGGATTCCTTTTTCTAAATCGATTTAAGAAATTTTTTACTCAAAATATAATTAAACTTTTTCATGATGAATTTATAGAGAATTGCCATACTTGGAGCGTTTTAGACAGTTCCTGTGTAAGAGTTTTAGGTCCATTTTTAGCTAAAAAAGGAAATGAAGAATTAGCTAAGCGAACCATTAATGAATGGGCTAATTCTAAAAATTTTTGGATAAAACGGGGTTCTATGGTTCTTTTACTTAAAATTATCATGGTAAGAAAAGAATTTGACAAGGATTATGTATATAATCTTGTGGAAAAAATGCTAGAATTTTCTAATGAAAACTATATTGAGAAGGGTATAGGCTGGCTTCTTAAAACATGCTCAAAATACAATCCAGAAGTAATTATTGATTACTTATCAAAAAACAAAAAAAATCTATCTAGGTTGATACTTAGGTATGCCAGCGAAAAATTGCCAAAAGAAATTAGGGCAGAGATTTTAAAAAAATGATATTAAAGCCCTCATCATTGATCTCAATAAATTTTTATCTTTAGATATTGCATAAATCAAAATGTAATTTTAAGTTACTTTAAATAAGATCTGGATATGTAATACTCCATATAGTGCTTAATTGAAAACTAAAAAGATTTTTATGAGATTCCATACTTTAATTTCTATCTTAATTGGGATTAGAGTTTATATTTAATACCAAATTAAGAATATCATTCGGTGCCAAGATTCGCCAAGGTGGCGTAGCCCGGAAAGTTACAGGGATTATACCTCCCGTTTTGGGTAAGAACGCACCAGACTGAAGATCTGGGTATCGAGGGTTCAAATAAGAAATTCTTTTCGGATTTCTTGGAGAATCCCTCCCTTGGCACTTGATTTTCAAATCTTGTTGTTTTATAAAGATTATTTCACATCAATAAGAAGGGATTATTTAAAGAAAAAAAAATAATTTGATTAGGTTAAAAATTGTTTGTTAAAGTTTCACGTCTGTTATCATCCTGGATAAGTTCTTGAAAATCTTTATTATTCTCGTCTATAAAATCCCAAAACTCATCATAAATATCTTCAAGTTTCATTTTTGATTTCTCATCAATAATTTTTTTAGTATTTCTTTTTAATAATGTATTTTTTATAGCTAAAGAATTTGTTTTATTCTCGATTACCTTCTTTAGGTCATTGTTATTATACTTTCTTTCGATTATAATTTGATTTTCTTTTGGTTTGTACGCAAGGTAATTTTCTTCAATGATTATATACTCAGAAAATTCTTTATCTTTACCATTACCGTCTTTCTGGGCTAATTTTTTGGATTTAATTAACTCAGAAGCATATTCAAAATCTACTTTTTGATATCCGCGTACCATGAAATTTTTATCTACAAAAGCTTGAAAATGATGTTCACATACTAAACCTTTTGGAATAGATATAGTTGTAAGCTGTTTCGTATAATTGATAACTGATTTAGGAAACTTTAACTTTTTTTTAAATTTGCATACTGGACATTTAATCATAATTTGTATAAATTCAGTTGATTCACTCTTTTGTGCTTGAATTTTCTCTTCAATAACTTCCACTTTACATCTCCTCAATAAATATTTTAGATTGAGAAATAAAAACTCCTTTAATAAATAGAAAAATTTGAATGTTGGGAAATAAAAACAAAATCCAAAATCTTAATTAATCAGAAAAAGAAATAATATCTTCTAATTTCTTATTCAGATTCTTTTTGGTTAATTCAAAATAAAATTCTAATTTTGGTATTAATTCCGATTCAATTGTAAGTTTATGCTTACCTTCTGAAAATCTTTTAATTGCGGCTTTATCTATTTTTATAAGTATATTTATGCTATCTCCTAATGCAATCAATCTTCCTGCTAATTTCCCACTTATGAAATCGTCTATTCTGAATTTTTCACCTTTATGATATATTAAAAAACGTTCTTTTAATTTTTCAATATCAAAATCTTTTTTCGAAATATGGATAGGATTATCATCGAGATAAAGTCTTCCGTATTCAGATAAATCAAAATTATGGAGATCAAAATTTTCAGAATTAAAACCTCCGATCTCAATTTTTTCTGGGATTTCAATTGGCATAAAAACATTTAATGCTTTTATAACAATAGAATCCATTATCCCATCGCCACTAGAATCAACTATATATACGCTTTCTTTAGGTGGAAAAATTTTTTTGATTAATACTTTCAGGGCAGAAATATCATAAGACATTAAAATTCAGACTATGGATTTTAAAATATTAACTTCTTGTTTTTTAATAATTATTGTTTCAATAAAAAGTTTAAATTTAGATCAAGATTTAGATTAAGGATTGACGATTATTTTAACACATTTTCGCTCTTTCATTAGATGAAAACCGGTTGTAATCAATTGTTCTAACGGTATTGTTTTAGTTATTAATTTTTCAATCTCAATCACTTTATTATTAATTAATTCAATAGCATCTAAAAAATCCTCAGCATTTCCTATATAAGAGCCCAAAATTTTTCTTTGATGTCTTACAATATCGTTAGGTTTTATTTTAGCTTCAGCACGATAATCTTGTCCAAAACACACTAACCTAGCGCCTGGAGCCCACATACTTAATCCCATTTCGAAAGTTTCTGAAAGCCCAACTGCGTCGATAATAACATCAGCTCCGTTTTCATTAGTAATTCTCATAATTTCCTTTTTGACATTTTGATAGTAAGGATTTATTACAAAATCGGCACCTAAGTCCATAGCTTTTTCTCTACGCCAATTATTTAATTCAATGCAAATTAAATTCTTTATTGGATGTTTTCTAATTACAGATTCTATGATCAATCCCATAGGTCCAGCTCCAATTATTACCACATTATCAGATTCTCTAACATCTGCTATATTATGACAGTGCACCGCGCAAGATAATGGCTCTATTAATGCTGCAGCAGTCATGTTAATATTATGTGGAAGTTTAAACGCCGCGCTCCTAGGTATAACACAATATTTTGCGAATCCACCATTCTGAAAAATACCGAAAGTCGTACCTAAAGCCATATAATCGCATAAGTTTGAAAGTCCTCTTCGACAATTAATACAATATCCACATTTTTCATTAGGATCTACGACTACTTTATCTCCTACATTCAAATCTTTAACTTCTACCCCTTTTTCTTTGACTATACCTGTGAACTCATGCCCTAGTATAGTATTATCATTAGCTGGGTGACCCCCTTCAAGAATTTTCAAATCAGTTCCACAAATTCCGCAAGCTTTTACCTCTAATAATATTTGATCTGTTTTAGAAATATTTGGTATTTCTATCTCTTCTAAACTTACAAATCCACCTTCAGTTTCATTTTTATGAAATACTGCTGCAAGCATTTTTTCCATATGGATTTCGTTGTTTTTGCTTTTATTGAATCGAAAATTAATTAATTTTATTTTAGATAAAATAGAAAATTTTAATTTATAATTAAAGATTTAAATGTAATTAAATCTATTTTGAATAGATAATATATTCATAAATAATTTACTAAAATTGAAAAATTATGAATGAAGAAGAAGTACAAGTCTATGGTTATCGTTGGATTGTGTTATTATTATTTATGTTAGTAAATATAACAGTACAAATAATGTGGATAACTTTTGCGGCTGTTACTATACCAGCACAAGCATACTTTGGAGGGGTTGATGAGTTGTATATATTTTTATTATCTGCTATCTTTATGATAATATACATACCAGATACCTTTTTAGCTTCATGGCTAATTGATAAATATGATTTTAAAATAGGATGTGGTATAGGAGCAGTATTAACAGCAATTTTTGGCTTTCTACGTTTTTTTGCAGGACCAGATTATTTTTTGATGCTGATTTTCACAATTGGCTTAGCTATTGGACAACCATTTATTATGAATAGTATAACTAAATTATCTGGTAATTGGTTTCCTAAAAGTGAAAGAACTACGGCAACTGGACTTGGTACGCTTTCTATGTTTGTTGGAATTTTACTTGGAGTTCTTTTAACACCATTTATTATCGTTGGCAATGATCTTAGCCCAATGCTACTCATTTATGGAATATTAAGTCTAGTAATTGGAGCCCTATTTGTTATATTTGCAAAAAGTAGACCTTTAACCCCCCCGACTTCGGAACCTATTAGTGAAAAGGTTCTAATGGGCGAGGGCTTGAAAAAATTATTTACAAATAAATCTTTTCTGATTTTGGTTTTTTTATACTTTATAGGGTTAGGAATATTTAATATGATTACCACATACATTCAAGCAATTTTGATTCCTTCAGTATACGGAGATACTTTTGCGGGGATTGTCGGTGGAATTATGCTTTTTGGAGGAATTCTGGGGGCTATTATCTTATCGGCTCTTTCTGATAAATTTCAAAAAAAAGTAGTATTAATGATAATTTCTTTAGCAATTGCTGCTATTTCCTTATTCGTATTTACTTTTGTGACAGATGAAATCTCTCTAATGCTCACTGCCTTCTTATTTGGTTTTGGATTACTTGGTGCTGCTCCTATTGCCCTGGAATATGCCGTAGATATTACTAAACCAGTTCCAGAAGCAAGTTCAAATGGAATCTTGATGATGGTGGGACAAATTGGAGGTATTATTTTTATCCTTGGTTTAGCAGATTTTACCTTACCAAGCGGGGATTACTTACCAGCATTACTTTTAGAATCTATTTTAATTACTGTATTGTTAGTTTTATCATTCTTTCTTAAAAAAATCAAAGAATAAATTAAGATTTTTTTTCTTTTCTTTACCTTATTGAATTCATGAGTATTCATAAAATAATTAGTTTTATCAAACTTTATTTTCTAGAAAGCTGTAACTATATGGAGTCTCATCTAGAGAGGTTTGATTATAGTTTCAATTGAAGCAAATCCATTATAACTAGCTCTTTAAACAGGTTAGTTTTAAAGTAATAAATAAAATAACTTGAAAAAAGATTATAACTTAGAGCCACAATAGGCACAGAATGCTGCATTTTCACTTTCAATCGGAGTACCACAATTTGAGCAATACCTGCTCTTCTCTTGAGAAATAGGTTCTTTTTCCGATTTTGGAACTACTTCCATTGATTTAGCTTCTCCAGTGGAAGAGGAAAATTGACCTCTTAACATTCCATCAGCTTTTAAATCTAAAATTATTGCTCTCACATCTCTAACTGATATTCCAGTATTAGCACTAATCTCCTCAACAGAGATATTTGGATTATGACGATGTTCCTGTAATACAATATTTCTTAATTTACTTCTATTAACTAATGCTGCTATTTGGCTGCCCAGAATTGCTGCTCCAAGACCAAACCAAACAAAACCCATCCAATTGAAGCCAAAATGCCAGAAAATATTAAGAAATGCACTAATTCCCCAATAAAAAAACAATCCTGCGATTATTAAGGCACAAATTGAAAATCCTTGATTATATTGGTTTTGAGAATACTTCATTATAGTTTTCATTATTGTTTTGATTTATAAAAAGTTCAAAAGTATATATTTTTTCAAGAGTCCAATTTTTGAATCCCTCAAAAATAAGATTTGAATTTCAAAATTAAGATATATAAAGATGGCATTTACCTTAAAATAGCATTTCCATATTTTTTTCCACTTTTTTGTCTTACTTATGAAAGAAAAAGAGAAAGCTCGTTATGGAGGATTTATTGAATTGTTAATTATTCTAAACACTTCTTTAACTCTTATTTGGTCTACAGTTAAGAGAATTATTAATTTTTCAAGAATTTTAATTGATAATATGTAATAATTATCTGAATGAATAATATTGAAATCTGGATTGTGTAAACCGATTGATTCAGCGGTTTCTTCAGCCAGCTCATAAAGTTGTGATATATTCAGAGATATTGAAGCTTTATTGAATTCTTCCTCATTTATATACGATTTTATAACAGCTCCATTTTCTGAAGAGATTAGAATAAAATAGACTGACGATCCTAACTCACTGATTAGATTCTTTAAAATTAAGTCCAAATCTATTAAAACCGTCATAACTATATAATTTATATCTCAGAACCTTATATATTTTTGGTAAAAAAACATCTAAGCAATAAAATCTATATATAGGTTAAAGTATTTCATTTTAATTTGAGCCTTGGAAATGAAATAATGAAATACTTTTAAATTAATAAGTAGTTATCAACAATTCTTTCGAACTCACTAAAAGGGGTAACATCACCATGAAAATCTTTTAAGTTATCATCAAATCTTTCTATAAATTCATCTGCGATTAAATGTATGAATCTTTCAAGATTTTTTGGTTCATTTTTTTTATCAATAAGATATGCAAAGATAATATCACCTCTTAAGTGGACAAAAAACTTTTCATTTTCAAAATTAATTGCTTGTAGACTTTCTCCTGATTCTTTTCCTATTACTTCTTTCGAGAATGCTAAAATTGCTGAAATAAATCCACTAACTTGGATATAATTTTTTGCTAGGAACTTCTTGTCTTTATTAACTTTTGCAAATAAAGCGTGTCCAGAACTATAAACAATAAATAGAGCGGAAATTCCTTTAACACAGGGGATTATTTTATTACAAATACGATTCAGTTCTAAATCTGAAACATTTGAGCAATAACATCTCAATAATATATTAGAAATTGAACATAACTCCTCATATTTTATTAATTTATCCTTTTCGTTCACATAGAAAATGGCAACTATTTCTCTTTCTAATTCATAAAAGTGAATATAAACAGTAAAACTACCTACCAATTCGATAATTTTACCTTCTTTTATTTCAATGATCTGTTTTTTATAAACTTTAATCAGTTTATTTAGGAGAGGGGTTCCAATCCCTTTGCGAAAAATTACATTATGATTTCTCAATTTTATAGATACCAAGCCTAATCCCAACATTTCTAGAGGATGATAACTCTCAATTATTTCGGGAATGGAGCTTTCTACAACAATCATAATTTTTTAAGGATTATTATTGTGTAAATAATTTTTTTTGTTTGCTAACAAATAAATATTATATTCACATTTATAAACTTTTGTGTTAATAATACCTATTTGTGTACAAAAAACTAGAATGATTTGTGTTAATCACTTTTTATTAATTGTTTAAAATTTTAATTGAATTTAAATATTTAAATAATATTTCTATTCTGTTTCACCCGTACATATTAGGAAATCGTATATTTAAAGGAAAATTAATTTTATATAATTATCTTATTTTTCATTATTTGTTATAAAAAACTCATTTATTAAAAATAATCTAAAACAGAGGATATTTCCCCTGAATAAGAGAATTATCTCTTACACTTTT
>JAEOSD010000057.1 GCA_016840545.1 Promethearchaeota archaeon | reverse complement strand
ATTCTAGTTCTCATATTCCTTATTTTCTCGTTAATTTCAAAAATTAAAAAACCAAAATTAGAAACTCTTAAATATTCAAACCTAATAATAAATAAATGCACACAAATTTTAAGTAATATTTTAGAAATCTCCCAAATAATTATATTATTTAGAGTTAAGGAGCAGAAATCTAATGGTATCTATAGAAAAGATATTTAAAATATCAGAAGATAACATAAAAACTCTTTTTAACAACATTCCTATTCCTTCATATGTTTGGCAAAAGGTTGATAACGATTTTATACTAATAGATTATAATATTGCTGCTGAAAAAGCTACTAATGGTATAATTAAAAAATTTTTAGGTGAAAACGCCTCTGTTTTCCATGAAAATAAACCAGAACTTCTAGTAGAATTAGATATATGTATAAAAGAGAAAAGAGGATACATAAAAGAATTAAAATATAAGATGAAAACTACTGGTGAAGAATTATACTTATCTGTTAGATATTATTTTGTACCTCCTGATTTAGTCATAGTACATACCGAAGATATAAGTAGCCGTATAAACATTGAAAAGAATCTTAAAAAATCTGAAGAAAAGTTCAGGCATTTATTTCAACATTCTCCATATGCAATTATATTAGTTAGTTCCAGAGGAGAAATTTTAGAATTAAATGATTCTACAAGTCAATTATTTGGATTTCAGAAAGAAGAATTAATTGGTAAAAACTATTTAGAATTACCAGTATATCCAACAAAGTATTTGACAATTTTAAAATCAAGATATAAAAAAATACAAGAAGGAGAGTTATTAGAACCAATCGAACTACAAGTTAAAAAAAAAGATGGAACTAATGCATGGATTCTTTCTAGAATGTCAATACTTAAATTGGGGAAAAAAAAGGTGTTACAAACAATTGTTATGGATATTACCGAACAAAAAAATTTTGAAGAGATTATAAAAAGAAAACTAAAAATTGAACAATATTTGTCAACGATCTCTTCTAGGTTTATCGGAAATGTTGATACCGATATGACAATTAATTTATCATTAATTGAAATGGGAAGGTTAATAGAGGCAAATCGTGCTTACTTATTATTATTTAATGAAGATAATTCTCTAGAATTTTTTACTCAACAATGGTGTCTCGAAGATATTGAACCCAAACGTTTAGATTCTATGGTAATACATGTTGAGAGATATCCATGGTGCTTAAAACAATGCCAGGAACATGGACTTGTCTACATTCCAGATATTTCTCAACTTCCTAAGGAAGCTGAGGCAACAAGACAAAAATTAGAGAGTTTAGCTATAAAATCTTTCTTAGCATTCCCAGTGCACATAAAGGGAGAATTATATGGATTTATTGGGTTTGATAATATTCAGAAGATGAATACATGGAGTAAAGAAGATTTTTTTTTACTGAAAACCTCTTCCGAAATTATTGGCGGAGCTTTAGAACGTAAATGGGCTGAAGAAACACTAAGGGGTAGCAATCAACTATTAGCAGGAATAATTTCTTCATTAACAGACGTTATTTGTTTAATTGATAAAAGACTTAATATTATATGGAGTAATAACGTAGCTAAAAATCAATTCGGTTCAGATAGTAAAGGAAAGAAATGTTATGAGGTTTTTAGAGATTTTAAAAAACCATGCAATAAGTGCATAGCTAATAAGACATTTTCAGACGGCAAAATCCATGAACAAGAACTTGAGCTAATTGACATACAAGGAAATCGAATTGTTTCGTGGTGTACATCTAGTAGTGCTGCACTTAATGTGGAAGGCTACACAGAATTAGCTGTATTAATCTTTAGAGATATATCAAATATAAAAAAATAAAAAGATAAGAGTAAATTCAAGTATATCTCTGTTTATCCCGATATTGCTTTACTGAAATTTCTCTTTCAGTCAATCTATCATTTTTAATTAAAGTTTCTTCAATAGCTTTAATTTCTGCGCGAGTATTTACCTTAAACTTCTTAAGTCTTTCTAGGATTTCTTTTTCTCCAAAACCTTTATTATATAACTCTTTAAATTTAACAACTGTTAGTGTATTAAAGAAAATATATTGTTTATTTATAAAAACAATCAACCAATTTTTCTTTCTTTGTTTTTGGGATAATTCAAATAATCGTTCTTGAATTTCTTCATATTTTCGTTTGAAATGTTTTGAGATGGTTTTATCATCTATAGTAGTTTGGTTTTTTAGAAATCTTTTAAGTTTATTACTAAAAAATAAGTTTGGTATATATGAAAGACCATATAAAATCAATGTAATACCTGTCATCCAAATACCAGCTTGCAGATTGAATATAGCCACAACCGCAATGATAAGTATTAGGATTAAAAACCACTTTCTTCCAATGGATTTTAAAATTACTGTTAATTTTTCTGGCATATTGATAATTTCAGTTGAACAGTCATTAGATATTATATTATGTTATTAAAGAACACTTAAAAAAATTATTTTTCTTTTGATAATAATTGGATATATTAGAGAGAATTATTTTAACCACAAAATTTTTTGCGTTTCTGGGTTCGGATGGGACCAGGTATTTTCCTGTTTCACCATGACCGTAGCCGTAGCCACAGTTTGAAAGTTCCCACAAATCGCAATTGCAGTACTATCTTCAACGCAAAACAGTTTAACTTCCAGCGCCGTGCGAAAAGCACTTAACTTTTGTGGTTAAAAATACCAACTTCACCATTTCATAAGCTCAGCTATTTTTTTTTAAAAATACTTTGCTTATATGGTTTTGAGTAAATAGAAATAGTAAAAGCTACTAATTAAATTTTTTCATAACAAACCGTTAACTTTAAAAGGTATAGTTGAAAAAACGTTCTTGTTTTTTACCATAACGAAAATTGAGAGGATTGAAGTTTAATTATCTAATAATGTTTTCTTGTTTTCTTAGCCCTTTTAATATTACAAAAATTGAAATACCTACAAAACTAATAATCATAATTAATACAACTATAAGTACATAATCCATTAAGGGCCTTGGAATTGTAAATTTGAAACTTTCGTTATATAGGATATTTGAATTATTAGCATAATTTCTTATGAAAAATGCAAAGGAATAATCTCTTGGATCGAGTTTATTAAGCTCATATTCTAAAGTTATTAGATCGTTGTAATTGTCATTAGATATACGATAATAAGAGTAATCTTCGAAATTATTATTAGACAACAAAAGAAAAACACTTTCAATATCTGAGTGATTACCAAAGGCGGTGATATTAAAACAAATATTATCTAAAATGGAGGGAGATTCTGGAGACCAAGTAGCACTGATAATGTGTGGTTTATAATTATTGGGGATAGTTGAGAAATTAAAATATGAAGGTACTAAATTATGACCTGTGATTGTAACATTATAAGTCTCATCTTCTTGAGGAGGTAATCTAAAGTTGGCTAAACCATTCTCATCTGCATAAATGGTTCGATATTTACCATCATGAGTTTTTAAATGTACTCTAGCAAATGGGATCGTCTCATTGTTCAAATTTCTTATGGTAGTTGATATAAAATGACCTTCTGGATAAAAATCAGTAAATGGATTTTGAGATCTTGTTGGTTTATCAGTATAGATATCTAATTCAGGATCTCCAAGTAAACAATAACTTAATATATTTTTTCGGTGGCATTCGAAATATCGAGAATAGGGTGAAAATATATCAGAATTAATATAATCTACTTTAGATTCAAATAATGCTTTTCCTTGTTGGAAATATTTCTGTTCAAAGAATGTTTTCCAAAATAATTTTGCATTTGCGCGATTTAAATATTCTAAATTTGTATCATTTTCAGCATACCAAGTAACTCTAAGGCCACTGATATATCCCACAGTTCCAGCATCTGCTCTTTTTATTAGAATTTCTCCAATATTATTATCATTTTTATCATAAGAAGAACTTGAGCAAGCAAAAGCATAAAATAATGAGGGCATGTTTAAATTCTCACTTGAAGAAGCATCTGCACTATCATAAACTGAAGGAGAAATGCCCAAGCTAGCGAGTGTAAAGGGATTACCATGGCCAGCAAAAAAAACTGTTGAATAACCTAAATCAAAATGAGTATCAAAGTTGTTAGAATCTAATATTGATTCATTATTGGGGGCTGGAGGGGATATTGGATTAAAGCTAGAAGTAGTTTTATGTAAATGGGTAAAGTTCATCTCTGATAGCACATAATTTGTCCAAATATATTCTGTTAATCTTGCTTCATCCTCAGCAGGTGAATAATCTGATATGCCTCCGGCTAATAACATTCTATTCATCCAATTGCCAATCTTAGGCGCAGTTTCATATTTTAGACTTTTATTTACCATTAGTTCAAGTTCTGTAGCAGAACCAGCAGGTAATCGACCCACATATACCTCTGGAATCCATTCGATTTCATCTTTGCTGTTTTTATTGTATTCTGCAGATTCACCAAAAATATTATCATTATCCTCATCCCAAGAACCACTTAAGTCAGCATAATAAAAGTCAGTAGGTTTATAATAATCATCCCAATTTAGATATTCACTTTCTCCCCCTCCACGTATAATTACGTCTGGATTATAAACGTACCTAATAGGGATCAAATTTTCTTCGGCATCACCAATTAACAGAATCCATTTAATATTTTCTCGTTCATAATAAGATTTTATCATATTTCTGATTCTCTCTGCATCATCCCTCCCAGAATATTCTGAAAAATTGCTTAAAAGTATAGTTTTTAATCCTTTTTCATTTTTCCACTGCATTAGGGGAGTAGCTGCATTGATAAAATCGACATCATCAGGTGATATTATTAACATTTCAACCTTTGGTTTATACCAAATATTAGTATCGATTTCAGGTATTTTGGATAAATCGATGCTTGAAAAATAATTAGATGAGTTTAGAGAATTTAATAAGTTATCTTTAGAAGTATCTATAGTGTCGAAATTATAATTAAGGGGAAGAAATATTAAGAAAATATAAAAGATAAACAAAAATTTAATAATCTTTTTAAAATTCAATTGTTTCATCTCAAATAATAATAAAAGTAATTCGATTTATATTTATTTTTAGAGTGAATAATATATTTTCTGATATTATAACTAATTAAAAATAAGGATTTTATATATATAGAATAAAAGAGCTATCAATTATGCCATTAAGTTTTAATACTTGTCCTCATTGTAATAGGAAAATAATATTTAAGATTGAGAAAGAAGATATTGATACCTCTCAATATCCCGCCCCAATATATATCCATCATAATGATAAATCATGTGGTAAAATATCTACTTTTTATGTTGATAGTCTTTTAAGAGTTTCATATAAAGAGCTTGAAAAGAAAGCTGGTGCCATTAAAACCATCGAAACGCAAAAATAGGATATCCATTTAAATTTATATAAAAATCTTATATTTGACGATTAATTTAATATAAAATACATCTTATATTTTCCTAGAGAATTTAGAATAATTCTTGAAGGTAAAGTAATCTGAAGAATTTATATTTAATTTGATATGACGCAAGATTTAGAAGATATTTCTGGAATAGGTAAAGCTACTGCTGAAAAAATGAGAGCAGCGGGGATAGATACAATTGAAAAATTAGCTTCAAGTAAACCTGCAGATTTGACCAGCATCAAAATTAAAGGAGTGGGAGAATCCACAGCAATTAAATATATAAACAACGCAAAAGAATTATTAAAATCCAAAGAAAAAGACCAATCTGAATTTCCAAAAGAAACAGCTCCTAAAAAGGTAGAAAAAACATCTTCAAAAAAATTTTCATCTGAAAAGGCATCTCATCTAAAGGAACTGATAAAACAACAATCAGAATGCAATATAGGGTTAGTAGGGCATGTAGATCACGGAAAAACAACCCTTGTTAAATCTTTTACGGGAGATTGGACTGATAGGCACTCAGAGGAGCAGGAGAGGGGAATATCAATAAAATTAGGCTATTCAAATGCTACAATTTTATATTGTCCTGATTGTGATGAGTATCTAACTTATTATATGGCAGAAAAAGCTCGTAAAAAAGGTCAAACCAAGTTGAGTTGTAGTAAATGTGGAGGGAATATAGAGTTCAGAAGAAATATCTCTTTTGTAGATGCTCCAGGACATGAAATTTTAATGGCTACAATGTTAAGTGGAGCATCATTAATGAATGGTGCTTGTTTACTAATTGCTGCTGATGAGATTTGCCCTCAACCCCAATCTCGAGAACATCTTGCTGCTTTAAATATAGCAGGAATTAAAAATATAATAATAATTCAAAATAAAATTGATGCCGTTTCAAAAGAACAAGCTTATGAGAATTATAAGCAAATAAAAGAATTTATTAAAGGTACAATTGCAGAAAAAGCTCCCATAATACCTATCTCAGCCGTATTTGGTACTAATATCGAATTAGTTGTAAGGGCTTTTGAAGACCTTATACCCTCTCCAAAATTAAATGAGGATGAAGAATTTCAATTTTTAATAGCTAGATCTTTTGATATTAACAAACCTGGAACCGATATTGAAGAGTTAAAAGGTGGTGTAATTGGAGGTTCAGTCTTAAAAGGAAAAGTAAATGTAGGAGAAGAAATAGAAATCAAGCCAGGTATAAGAATAAAAAACACTTATACACCAATTAAGTCAAAAGTAGTAAGTATAAGCCAAGGTACAAGCCTTTTAGATGAAGCTAAACCAGGCGGATTAATAGGATTAAGAACTAAGCTAGATCCTACTTTAACTAAGGGAGATTCATTAATAGGCCATTTAGTCGGAAAGCCAAATACTTTACCAGAGGTTATTTCTGAAGTTGAATTAAAAGTCCACCTCCTTGAAAGAGTTATTGGTTCAGAAATGCAAATAAAAGTTACAGAGCTTAAACACAATGAAAAGTTATTATTAGTTGTGGGTACAGAAAAAACCGCTGGAATTATCACAAAGATTCTTAAAAATTCTTATATCTTACAATTAAATCCTCCCATTTGTATTCCTGAAGAATTTATATTTGCTATATCCAGAATTATAAATAGGCGATATAGATTAATTGGATATGGAGAATTAATAAATTCTAAATGAAAAATCCTTTTAGGTAGAATAGGATAAAAAAATTTCTCTTATCTTTCCTTTTACGAGTGCTAATGAAGGATCCACTTGAGTAAAAATATTATTTAAAGAATCTATTACTTCTTTATCAACATTAGAATTACTTGGTTTATTGATTGATTGTTTAGTTTCATATAATACTAAATTTCCCTCGACTTTAGCTAAAAAGTGAAGTATAATCTCAATTTTGATTTCACTGTTTAAATCTGATTCACTGAGATTTTCTTTAAATTCATAGAAAATCTCATTCATTATTTTTCTTTTTAAAAATTCAATGAAATTCTCTAAATTGTCAATAAAGATAACAATCATTTAAGATTTTGACGGTTTTTGTATTGAATATAAAAAATAACCCCTAATAATATAAACACACCACTTATAACCCCAAATATCAGAATAACTAAAGGGAAATGGAGTTCATCTGAGACGATATAATTAAATCTTTGATATGTATTTACAGTGCTTTCTTTTATTAATCTTCCATCTTCATATATCATAACAGTATAATTACCATTTGGTACATTTCTTATCACAACTTCACCATTTTCATTTGTAGAAACGGGTGCCATTGGCTGAACTAAATCGTTAGAAATGTATGTACCATATTGCTTTTGATAATAATATAATATGATATTTACACCTACTAAAGGCATGTTAATGTTATCAGTAACTTTAATTAGTAAAACGTTATTAGCATCATATTTAATCATTACGGGATTGATTTCTCCAACGATGAGATATGGAAGAATTATTTTTAGCCCTTGCTTTTTTATAGCATTTTTAGTAAATATTAAACTTTGTCTAAATTCTTCCTCTATTTGGGTCAAATTTAGATCATAATATGAAACAGGTCTTTCAAATAAAGAAGAATTCGTAAATACTTGATCTAATATTATTGTTTTTTCATGAATCATAAGATATTTTAAGATGATATGTTTTGGTCCATCTATTAATGAAGGAAAATAAATTCTTTCTCTCACGTTTCTATATTCTACCAAACGGTCAATTGCCCAAGTGTTGCCAACTGGATTAACAAATTTAACAGTATAACTGGTTGTAAAATTTAAATTTATAGATTCTTGGTTTCCTGTAGTTGATATATTAATTGAGTTATCGATATTCATGAAATCATCGATTGTAACATTGTCAATTTCTAAACTATAATCATCAAGCAATTCTTTATCAGGGGGATTTACTTGTAGATTAATATCAAGATTATCAGCATTAACTTTTGAAGTTAAAGAATTTGTAGCAAATTTAGAACCTTGGACACTGAAATCATAATGAAAAAGTGCATTTACTACTTGTTGTTTTTGTGAAACTAATATTTTTCCTGGATGTTGAAATAATACCCAATCTCTAATTGTTAAATTATATTCCCATATAAGATACATCGAAAAATTATGAGATGTTTTTTTGAAATTTTTAGCGAATACGAATTTTAAAAAGTTTGAGCTGTCAATGCTGTAATTTGCTTCAGGAACTTCTTTCACATAACCTGTTCCATTACTTAAGATTCGAAGTTGGGTTAATTTACAGGGATATAACCGAGGGCCATATATTAAATAACCTTCTGAATTAGGAACGGAAGTATTATATTTAACAAAAATAGATTCATTAAGAACTACGGTTATTTTACGTGAATCAATTATCTTTTCATCAAGATTATCAATTTGAGCAACACTTTTAGTTTCTGTGAAATTAATTCCAAGATAAGTCATATTTAAGGCTCCAGAGATGAAATCATCATCGAGATCAGGATATTTTTGAGAGTTATTAAAAAATCCGACTTCATCAAAATCAAAACTAATTATGCTTATATTACCTAATGCCTGTTTTTCATCTTCAATAAGTGGGATATAATCATCCTCTGAAAATCCTTGAGTTTGTAGATTATATTCTAAATTATTGTTATAAGGAATATTAATTTTAGAATTTAGAGTTATTTGATGAATTGAAATGCTCCAAATACTCAAAATAATTAATAGGATTGCAAAAATTTTGTATTTATTTTTACTCATTATCTAATATAAAAGTTATTTTAACAGAAACTTAATTAAAATTAAATAATTTTTCCTTGATTTTTAAATTTTAGTTCAATTTATTCTTATGGTTTGATATTATAGGAATATTTATATTTCTTGAATTTATTTTTATTTTATTTAAAATCTATTTTAGAGAAAAATATAAATATCTATTAAATGATTTTAAACAAATAGTTTTTAAATAAAGTGTTGAGCTAAATTTTGGTTAATTAAATTAATTTTCAATTAAAAATTGATATAAATGGTAAAGAAACCGGATCGATTAAAATTTTTAGAAGTTCTTGATAATGCAGTTGGTGTATTTATAGATAATTCAAAAAATGTTTATAATAATATAATTGCAATATCTCATAATGATGCTGATGGAATTAGTAGTTTACAAATCATCCAAAACTTGCTCCATAATTTAAAAAAAAATTTTGATTATTTTATCTATAATCGATCTGTTTCTTGGGCAACTTATTTAAACGGAATTTTGCCTAAAAGGCAAACAGAAAAAACAGCATTTATTTTTACAGATATAGGCTCTACATTAACTGAATTAATTCCTATTATAACTAAAAGAAAAGAACATTTTTTCATTCTAGATCATCATGAAGTGGAAAATGATGTTGGATTGAATGATTTTCCTGAAAATCTCTTTTTTGTAAACCCAACTGTCTATGGATTTGATGGACTCGATCATATTGCAGGGGCGACCTTAGCTTATATGTTTGCGAAACAAATCAGCCCCTCTATTACTAATCATGCATGGTTAACTGCAATTGGAATAGCAGGAGACTCTTTAAGATCAATGGATCGATTAAAATCCTTTAATAGAGAGGTATATCAAGAGTTAATCGATGAGGATCTAATAGAAGATAGAGAAGGTTTAATATTATTTGGAGGGATGCATAATTCCATTAAAAATGGACTAAAATACAGCATCTTACCTTTTGTTAAGCAGTTGGGTGGAGAGGACGATGAAAAAATTAAATCATTTCTCAATCAACTACAAATAAATCCAAATAAAAAAACCTCTGAACTTGAAAAATCTGAAATTGAAGCAATCCAAAAGAATACAAATTTAAAAATAGGTCATTATGCATTAATACCTCAAAAAGAGGGATTATTAAAATTTGTGTTTGAACATGCATTATTACTAAATATTTTATCTTTCAAAAACATAAGTGCTGCAGTATCAATGATACAACAAAAAACTATTACACGGTATGCAAAAGCAATATATATTGATTATGTCAATAACTTAACAAAAAATTTGAAAAAAGTGTATACCGAGCTCAGCCGATTTGAAACTGAAAAAGCTATTTTTATTGATGCGGGTAATGGGACTATACAACCAAGTAATTGGTCAGATACAGCTAGTTTTAGCATGGTTAATGAACTTATTAATCCCGAAAAAATGTTATTTCTTGGAGGCTTAGAAAGAAAAACTCAAATGATAAAACTCAGTATTAGATGTTCAAGAAAATTTATTGAAATCAACAAAGGAGTAGGAGTAAATAAAGTAATTGCACAAATTAAGACTGAATTAGGAGGAAATGGAGGAGGGCATAAACTCGCTGGAGGTATCCGATTATCCAAACCTTCATTTAATAGATTAAAGAATAATATAGATCAATATGTTCAATTCGATTAAATCTTCTATTAATTACTAATATGACCTTAATTGAAAAAAAATCTGATACAATATTTTATCTAAAAATAGTAGTTAAACCTAATGCTAAAACTCAAGAGATTCTTATAGAGAATAATTATGATTATTTTCTAATTAAATTAACTAGTAAACCACTTCTAAACAAGGCTAATAAAGAATTATTAAAATTATTAAAAAAGAAACTTGATATAAGCCTTAATCAAATCAAATTCATCTCCGGATTAAAGAGTAGAAAAAAGTTAATTCAAATTAGTTATTATAAGAAAATAGATGAGAAAAATATTTTAGAAAAATTAATAGATTAGAGTTTTGCTCTTTTTAATTAGCTACCAATTTTTTTCATTTTTCCACATTTAAGGCATGTAATAAAATGCGTCATACCTTCATCTGCCCGTCTTGTTTGTCTAGTTTCTAGATGTGCTTTTGTATAACCACAACGAGGGCATTTAAAATTTTTTATTGAGCTCTTTAAATTTTTATCTTTCCAATCCATAACTTCTGTTAAATTTGTGACTTCACTTCGAACAGGTTGTTCAATTTTCGTTTTCATTTTGTAAAATTCAGATTTTTCCTCAGAGAATGGTTTTATGGCGCCACATTTGCATTTAAACACCTTTATTCCGTTATGGGAAGAGGGAAACATCATGCCACCGCATTCATCGCAAAATTCCATTTGAATAATTACCTTAAGCACTAATTATATAACAACTATTTCACTTCTAATTAATTATTGTTCAATCAAAAGTTTTTCTTTTTTCTAAAATTTTAAACCAAATATAAGACTACAGAATATTATACCAGCAATTAGGTCAGCTGTTGTTCCAGGATTCATCTTTCCTTCTTCTTTTTGAAGTTTCTTGTCAAGTTTAAGAACTAATTTTAGTCCTTTCCTTGTGGCCACCCCTCCTTTTCCTAATGCTTTAGAAGCTTTTTTAGATACTAATAAAGCAGCAGCCTTTCCAGACTTTCTAACTATTAATGTATCCGGATGTTCGCTAAGTAATTTTAGAAATGTGTTAACAGTAGCAACATTTATATCCTGATGTTTTTTAAATGTTTTAAAAAAATGGATTAATCCTTCTTTTAAAGTTATTTCAAATCCGGTTGCATATTCAAAACTAATTAAATCATAACTTTTAGAAAATTCAAAAATTTCTTTTAAATTTACTTTATCTCGCTCTAATTCATTAATTGAGTTATCATCATTAAGATCATATTTTTCAATTTTGCCTAATCCACCAGGATTACAAAGTTTTATGGTTTTATAGAGATCGATTGTATCTTGAAAAGTGGAATCACTTATTACTTTCTTTATAATCTTTGTAAAATCTTCTAGAGTAACCCTTTTTATTTTTATACAAATACAGGCTGCTACACTTAGTGGTGCTAAAATTAAGATATGTCCTAGTAGTACATTCCCTCCGTATTGCCACTTCATCATTGCGTTAGCCGCTCTTTTAAAAAATTTCCCCAATTCCACAAATGAATAATCTTGATTATCATTATTTACTTTATTAAAAACTTTAACAAAGAATCTTCTAAAAATAGGTTGGATGGCAGCAATTCCCGATAAAAAGTGTTCATATCGAGAATTAACATAATCTCTTGTTCTATGAACATTGCCTGGTTTTGGCCATCCTGCTAATTCTAATGAGCTTGCTAAATTGATACAAGTCATTAAATCATTAATCGACTTGATTTTTATTTGTGTCAAATCCACATTTAAAATAGAATAATTATTTTTAAAGAAAGGAATTAATAATAGGATAATTCTAAAACTTTTCTCTTCTTAATCATATAACCTTCAAGTTCATGAGTTCTATATAAAATAGGTCGAAATTCATTAAAAAGATTTTTTTGGTGTAAAAACTTCTTGATTCTTAATTTTACAGTCTTTTTAGATAACTTTTCTGGCATTGTAATCTCAAGTTGATCTCCGTTACGATCAACCTCAATTTGAGGTAATTGTTCAACAAGAAATCTTGATAAATCATCTGCATTTTGTTCCTTACCAACCTTGGGAGCTAAAATTAATTCTTTAACATTTATGACAATGTGTTTAATTTCTGCTTTACTCATGTTTTAATCACTCTTTAGAATAATTAAAGAAAGTATAAAATTTTTTCCCTATAAACTTACAAGACATCATAAAAAATTATAAAAAATTGTTTGTTTCATTCTTTTTTACTTTCACGGATATTTGAGAGAATTTCCGAGTAATTTTAAAGGCAATATTGTCAAAATGTTTACGAAAACTAATTATAAGAGTTATGAATATGTTACTTAATTTTAAAGGAGTAATTAATATGAGTAAAAAATACGAACATAGAGTAGATCATCTTAAAGATCATAAACATGATAAAGAAGGGAAACCACATCAAGAAGAAATAAAACCATATTCGAAAAACAGTAAAGTAAGTCAATTAAAAAAAGATGAAAAAAAATTACGAAAAAAAATTGATGAAAGTGAATATACCTGGTTATAAACGGGTCTATATATAGACCCGTTATTAAAAAATAATTACTTTAATAATAAACACGATTTAAACAAAGTGATTTTTTGTGATAGAATATGTTGATTTGGACTATAAACCGACTAATAAAGATCTTATAGTAATGTATTATGTTGAGAAGGCCTTAGATTGTAATAATTTAGAAAAAGCATGTGAAGAAATAGCAAAAGAAAGCTCTATAGGGACTTGGACTGACATCACCACCATGTCAAAAGATATAGTCAATCTCTTAAAGCCATCCACTTTTTTCATTGATAATAATAACCAAATTATAAAGATTGCATATACAGAGGATCTTTTTGAAGCAGATAATATACCTCAAATCTTGAGTGCTATTGCGGGTAATATCTTTGGTATGAAAACTTTAAATAATTTAAGGTTACTAGATATTTCCTTTCCTAAAAGTATTGTAAATAAGTACAAGGGCCCTAAATATGGTATTAACGGTATTAGAAAACTACTAAATATCGAGAAAAGACCATTATTAGGGACTATAGTAAAGCCAAAGGTTGGATTAAATGAAAAAGAACACGCAAAAGTTTGCCAAGAAGCTTGGTTAGGAGGGTTAGATATTGTAAAAGATGATGAAAATTTAACAAATATGACGTTTAATAAATTTGATAAAAGAACCGAAGAAACCCTAAAACTTAGGGATGTCGTTGAGAAAGAGACTAGAGAAAAGAAGATTTACATGCCAAATATTACAGCAAAATTAAGTGTCATGAAAAAGAGAGCAGATATTGTAAAAAATAATGGGGGAGAATATGTTATGATCGATGTTTTTACAGTAGGATTTTCTGCATTACAAGAAATTCGAGATTATATTGAAGAAATAGATCTTGTTATCCATGCTCATCGAGCTATGCACGCAGCATTCACACGTAATAAAAAACATGGAATCACAATGTTGGCACTAGCAAAGATAATGAGGTTAATTGGGATGGATCAATTGCATACAGGGACTATCATTGGAAAAATGGAAGGTGATAAACAAGAAGTACTTGAAACGAATAAGATGATAACACAGTATAAGGTTCTGGGTAATAATAAAACTCTATTGGACCAAGAATGGCTGAATATTAAACCTACTCTACCTGTTGCTTCAGGTGGATTAAGTCCTTTACATGTTCCCGAATTAATTGAGATTTTAGGTAAAGATATAGTATTCCAATTTGGGGGGGGGTGTCATGGTCATCCTAATGGTACATTTTCAGGAGCTAAAGCTATTCGTCAAGCTGTTGATGCCTCATTAGATGGAATAGGATTAGATGAATTTGCGAATAAACATATAGAACTTAAAAAAGCCATTGAAAAATGGGGAATGTAATTTAAATTAAATCAGGATATAATTTCGTAAAATAATTATGAATATGACTTGGGGCGAAAATTCCTGCTTCACTTATAAGTCCATCTATATATCTTCTACTTACTGTCTCAAAAGCAGGATTTAAAATTCTCAAATTATCTGGAGCATCGTCCCATACTTCTTTAGGGTCTCTCATTTCTATTTTTTCTAATAATCCAAATGATGTTTGGGGATTATATTTCAATAAAGGTGTGGCTACATAAAAAGGTACATGTTCCTCATGCGCGACTAAAGCTAATAATCTTGAACCTATTTTATTTATTATAGTCCCTTCGGAAGTAATAGAGTCTGCTCCTATAATTATTAAATCTACATCAAAATTATGAACTACCCATCTCATAGCACTATCAACTACATGAATAACTTCGATTCCAGCATTAATTAATTTATTCACAGTCTTTCTCCCCTGCAATCGAGGCTGAGTTTCAGTAGCAACTACCTTGAAATGAGTTTTATTCTGCTTTTTAGCTTCAAGGAAAATAGCATTTACTATGGAAGAATGACAATGGGTCATTACAACAAAATCATTAGCAGTTTCTATTTCTGGAAATCTTCTTGCTCCTATTTCTGCTATTTTTCTTTTTGAATTCTCAAGCATATTTTTATATTCATTTTTACTAAACGATATTATTTCTAATAATTTATTCATAGATAGCGATTTCCGTTCTTTTTCTAATTTATTCATTATATAATTAAGTCCATTTCTCATAGCTGGTTCGGTTGCCCTAGTTTGAAATAAAATCTCTCTAGCTTCATAAAGCTTATCAATCAAATTATCTATGCTTAAATTTTTACCAATTCTATGGGCATAATTATGTAAGAAACTAATAGCATTTACAGCAACATTTGTTGCTCCTTGAATCTCTAAAGATTTTATTCTCTCAGCATCTTTCAATAATTGTTCCAAATCATTACACCTTGGGTTTTTCAATAAACATAGAAAAAACAATTTTATAAAAATGTAGCTTAATAAAATCACAATTCATTATCGCTTTGTGATTTTAAATCTTCAGAATCCACTTCTAAATATAAATACCCAATATAATTACATTCGGTACATTCATACATGTCTGGTGCAAGCCAACCAGAAACATTAGTAGCATTTTTAAGTTTCGGCTTTCTACATTTTGGACAGATTCTAATTTTTGTCATTTTTTCCAATAAACCAACAATCTATTACTGAAGAAACCAATTTTTATTTAATTATCTTACTAACTGTCTATAATTAATAATAGTAAATAACATTTAGTCTCCATCAATATTTATATTGATATAGAAATTTTTTAGTATAATAGAATATCTATACAGAAGTACACTATTGAATTAAATTTGTATAATTATTTCATGAAGGATTTAGATCTCCAAAGGAAAAGCTTACCTAATGAACCTGGGATATATTTTTTTACTGATAAGAATAATTCTATAATTTATATAGGAAAAGCTTCTAATATTCGAAAAAGGGTTAATCAATATTTTTCAAAATCAAACTTTCCCGACCCTTATTATGAAGAAAAAATTAAAGATTTAGTTCAAAAAATTAAATCTATTGAATACATAGTTACTGAAAATGAGAAAGAGGCATATATTCTTGAAAATATCCAGATTAAAAAGCATCAACCCAGATATAATGTTATTATGCGGGATTCTAAATCTTATCCTTGGGTTGCGATTTTTTATTCGGAAGAATTTCCGAGAATAAGAATTATAAGAGGGCCTGAAAAATATTCAGAAAGGAACTTATTTTTAGGCCCTTACACAGATAAAAAAGAAATAACTCGGATATTAAGAGATTTAAGAAAAATTTTTCCGTATTGTTCCTGTAAAAAGAAAGTAAGAAAAAGGGTAAGCCCATGTTTATATTATCAATTGAAATTATGCCCTGGTCCTTGTATTGGAGCCGTCAATAAGGAATTATATATAGAAAATATAAAAAATATTGAACTTTTCCTTAAAGGAGAAAGCACTGAGCTTAAAAATCAGATTAAAAAAGAAATGAATAAGGCTTCGGAAGAGCTAAATTTTGAAATCGCAGCCTTCTGGAGAGATAAATTACAGGCAATAAATAGCTCTACAACTGATCAAAGTGTTTTATTCAATACGCAGGATAACAAAGACTTAATTGGATATTATACCGATGAAAATCATAATTATTTTGCCATGGTTATTATCTATATTCGTGATGGAAAAATTGCGAATAAAAGTTCATTTAGTTTTAATCTTAAAGAAAAGATATTTGAAAAAGAAGATATATTTCCTTTAATTATGGAGCAATTTTATCAAGACAAGAAACAAAATTTACCAGAGACGATAGTGATTCCTGAAAGATATAAAAATATTGACGTGTTTTTAACAGTGTTAAGGGATTTCAAAAAAAACATCCAAATTAGAACTCCTTTTGAAAAAGAATATGGTATAATTAGAATTGTTAAAAAAAACGCTAAAGTAATTGTTGACCAAGAGATACAAATGGAAACAATTAAAAATAAAGAAGAAGATTTAATTAAAAAGATTCTGGATGAAATAAAATCTTTATTAAACTTAACTAAACCACCAAAAATCATCGAAGGCTTTGACATTTCAAATATTGAGGGGAGTGACGCAACTGGTTCAATGGTTTATTTTTTAGATGGAAAATCATATAAAAAATTTTATCGTCATTATAAGATTAAGAGCAAAAAAACTCCTGATGATGTTGCAATGATGAAGGAAGTTATTAGAAGAAGATATAATATGCTCTTACAAAAAAATCTTGAATTACCAGATCTTATCCTAGTAGACGGTGGAAAAGGTCAACTAAATGCTTGTGTGTCTGTATTAAAAAGTTTAGGACTTGAGGGAATACCCATTATTGGTTTAGCAAAAAAACTCGAAGAAATCTATATTCCCAACAAAAAATATCCGATAGTTCTCCCAAATAATTCTCCAATTTTAAAGTTATTTCAACAAATTAGAGATGAAGCTCATCGTTTTGCTGTAAGATTACATAAAAAACAAAGAGAAAAGAGAATAACCGGTTCAATA
>JAEOSD010000056.1 GCA_016840545.1 Promethearchaeota archaeon | reverse complement strand
CCAGTGACAGTTCACAATGATGGTGGTGATTTAATTATTACTTATGATGGCAAAAATGTCTTTATGGAAGGACCAATTGTTAGAGTTTTTAAGGGATTCATTGATAAAATTGAATTTTAATGTATTTAAATTTATTTAGTAAAATAATTAGATGGTTTTGATGGAAAATATAGATTGGTTAAATTATAAGGGCTTAGAATATCGAGATGGAAATCTATTTTTTAATGATGTAAACACTATAGAAATTTCGAAAAAATATGGTACTCCTATTTTTGTTATAAGTGAGGAAATAATTCGAGAAAAATATAGAACTCTAAAAAAAGTTCTCAATTCAGAATATAAGAAAAATCATATACACTATGCAGTTAAAGCGAATTCAAACATTTCCATATTAAAAATTTTAAATACAGAGGGTGCTCTTTTTGATTGTACTTCTCAAGGTGAAATTTATACTTGTTTTAAGGCAGGAATTGCGCCAGAAAGAATCATATATACTGGCAATATGTTTACTGACGATGATTTTGAATTTTCTGTTAAGAATGATATTATAATAAATTTAGATAGTATTAGTCAATTGAAACGATTAATAAAAATCTATGAAAAATTAGGGAAAGAAAAAAAAATTATTTCATTTAGAATAAATCCTGAGTTTGGAGCAGGACATCATGTTCATGACATCACTGCTGGAAGGGAAGTTAAATTCGGAATTTTAGAACATCAAGCTATAGAAGCATACAAAAAAGCAAAAGATTTTGGTTTTGAGAGATTTGGCGTTCATCAACATATTGGTTCTGGAATAAATAACCCATATAATTTTGAAAAAGCAGCTGAAAAGTATTTTTCAATAATCAAGAAATTAGCAAGCTCCTTAAAAATTCATTTTGAATTTATAGATTTTGGAGGAGGTTTAGGAATACCTTATCACCCTAATGAAGAACCTTTAGATCTTGAAATATATAAAGAGATTGTAGTAAAACCATTTAAAAAATTAATAAATATTGAAAATTTAGGGGAACCAGTTTTTAAAATAGAACCGGGAAGGTTTTTAGTTGCTGAATCATGTATATTAATAACTCAGATAAATACAATTAAAGATAATGGATATAAATTATTTGCTGGAGTAGATGCGGGATTTAATACTTTGATTCGGCCCACCATGTATGGATCTTATCATCATATTATGAAATGTAATAAGAATAAAAAAGATAAAATATTAAAGTATGAAATAGTGGGGCCAATTTGTGAATCTGGTGATATTCTCGGTAAAGAAAGAGAACTAACAAAATTAATAGAAGGTGATTATCTTGCCATTCTTGATACTGGAGCATATGGTTATGTCATGAGCAGTAATTATAATTCTAGACCTCGTTCGGCTGAAATTTTAATTAGTGATGGCCATATTTTTAAAATAAGAGAAGCTGAAGCTTTTGATGATTTATTAAGAAACCAGATTGTCCCAGATCACTTAAAATAAAATTTAAATTAATTAATTTTTGGGAAAAAAATTAAAATTCGCATTACTCTTTATTATTATGAGATAGAATTATAAAATAAGGAATGATTAAGGCCTGGATACCCTTTAATCATTTAGATGAAGAGTTGGCGTTATGAAATCTAACTATTCAGATTGATGAAAAAACTGATCTGCTCTGAAAAATTTTATAATTTTATCTCTCTTTATAATGAAATCGATTCATGAAGTTATCTTCACAATCCTAATACTTCACTTGTGCTATAAATTTTAGCTTCCTCAGCCCGTGCTATGAATTTTATTGCTTTTATTGCACCTTCAGCAAAGCAATATCTACTGTGTGCTTGATGTTTTAGTTCAATTCTTTCACCAGATCCAGCATATAGTATGATGTGATCGCCAACAATATCCCCTGCTCGTATTGAGTGAAATCCTAATTCATTTTTTCCTCCAATTATTCTCTTATTAGGACCACGATTTCGGCCAAATTTTACTGTTCGTTCGAAATCTGAACCCAAACTAGTACTAATAATCTGACCTATTTTTAGAGCTGTTCCACTTGGAGTATCGATTTTTCTATGATGGTGTGCTTCTATTACTTCTATGTCCCAATCAGCTAAATAATTTGTTAAAGTGAATGCCATTTTGAATAATACGTTCACACCTGTCGCCATATTTGGAGAAATTACTGAAGGTACGTGATAATTCTTCACTGAATTTTCAAATTCATTAAGAAATTCTTGGGATAATGCGGTTGTTCCAATCACACAGCGAATCCCATTTTTTGCACAAATTAGGCAATTTCTTTCTGTTGCTGCAGCTACAGTAAAATCAACCGCCACTTCAGGTTTGGTTTGATCAATTACTTTTTGTAGGTTATTTACATCAGTAATTACGGTATTCTTAGTATCTTTTACGGCTACAATAGATTCAAGTTTATCACCAATATTATTGATATCACAAGCTGCAACAATATCTATCTCATCATTTTTCAGAGCTAATTCACTAATTAATTTTCCCATAACCCCAGTGGGTCCTAAAACTAATAATTTAATCAAATATGTACCCTCCAATTATAGTTTTATTAAATTATATTTAGATCCTTTAAGACTTGTTTAATTTTTTTCTGGTTTTCTTTTAATGGCGGTGTTAATGGTAATCTCATTCTACTATCCATTAAACCCATTAAATCTGCAGCATATTTAACAGGTCCGGGATTTGTTTCGATAAATAAAACTTTAAATAAATCAAACAATTCTAATTGTCTTTTACGTGCCTTATCCCATTCTCCATTTAACATAAAATTAGTGAATTCCCTTAATTGAGCAGGTATAATATTAGAAGCTACACTTATAACGCCTTTACCCCCAAGTGCCATTATATGATATGTCATCCCGTCATCACCACTAAGAACAATAAAATCTTCTGGTGTTGTTTTGATAATTTTCGTAATTTGATCAATATTTCCGCTTGCACATTTAATACCAACAATATTATCTTTCGAATATGCTAATTTAGATACAGTTTCTGGTTCTAAATTGCGCCCAGTACGGCTGGGAACATTATATAGAATTATAGGTAAAGAAACTGAGTCTGCCACTGCTGAAAAATGATCAATTAATGAATGTTGTGCTGGTTTATTATAATAGGGTACAACAACTAAGCAACCATGAGCGCCTGCTTTTTCAGCATATTGCGAAAGAGAGATTGCTTCTTTTGTTGAATTACTTCCAGTACCTGCTAAGACAAATGGGGTCTTTCCACTTTTTTTAGCCTCATCAATTGCAATATCCATTGCGATATGATGCTCTTCATGGGAAAGGGTTGCAGATTCTCCCGTTGTGCCCATAGTTAATAGTTGACATTCATTTTCTATTTGGAAACGTATAAATTCTCGATATTTATCTTGATCAATAGTATAATCTTCATTAAAAGGAGTAATTAATGCAGTTATGGAATTTCTTAATTTTTCTAAATTAAACATATTTAACTATCGAACTCAATATAGCATTTGATTAAAATAAATATTGTTAACAAATTTATATAAGTATTGTTGAAAATAATTCAATTTGAAAAAAAACTTATTTGACTGCACCTTTTTGGTTAAAAATAATATTAAATACAAATTTTTTTATTGGTTTATATGAAAAGTAAATAAATTTTATAATAGAATAAATTTTTAGCAGAATTCGGGTATATTGACAGAAAGAGAATCCTCAAAACGATTAGAATATATTTATAAAAACGTTTTAGAAACCATTTCTGAACATATTGTTTATTATGATAAAGACTTCAAAATTAATTGGGCAAATAAAACTGCGGCTGATTCACTTAATTTAACTTCTGAACAATTAATTGGAAAAAATTGCTATAACTTATGGCAAGAGCGAAACGAACCGTGCGAAGAATGTCCAGTATTAAAAGCACTTAAGTTTGGAGAGTTAAACTCTAAGGAAATGATTATTCCAGAGGGAAGACTATGGCTTATTGAGGGATATCCTGTTTTTGATGATAATAACAAAATTAGTGGAGTAGTGGAAATTGCTCGGGATATGACTGAAAGAAAAGTAGCTGAGCAAAAGCTGAAAGAATCTGAAGTGAAATATCGAAACATTCTCGAAAATATGATGGAGGGATATTTTGAAACTGACCTTATGGGAATTTTTGTTTATGCCAATATTGAGTATTGTAAAATAATGGGATATTCAAAGGAAGAAATAGTAGGAAAGAATTATCGCTTACTATACGATACAAAGTCATCCGAAATTTTGTTCAATATGTTCAACCAAGTTTATAAAACAGGGATTCCCCGTCCTCCAACAGGAGTAGCTAGGGTAATAACAAAAAAGAATAAACAAATCTATTTTGAAGGAACAATTGATTTATTATACGATTCTAAAGGAGATAAGGTTGGGTTTTATGGTCTTGTTCGTGATATTACGAAAAGGAAAATTGCTGAGCAAAAATTAAAAAAATCTGAAGAAAAATATCGTTCTTTGTTTGAGAATATGACCTCAGGATTTGCGTATCATGAGGTTATTGTTAATGATAACAATAAACCAGTTGATTATAGATATATTGAAGTGAATCCTGCTTTTGAAAGGCTTACAGGTGTAAAAAAAGAAGATCTAATTGGAAAGACTGTAATTGAAGCAATTCCAGGAACAGAGAATGATCCTGCGGATTGGATTGGCAAATTTGGAAATGTAGGATTAACAGGAATTCCACTAACAGTAGAAGATTATTCAGAAGCAATGGATCGTTGGTATAAAGTTTCTGGATATTCTCCTAAGAAGGGGTATTTTGCCGTGTCTTTTACTGATATAACTGAACGCAAGAAGGCAGAAGATGCCTTAAAAGAATCAGAGGAAATGTTCAGAAGTATTGCCGAACAATCATTTATGAGTATTTATATCATACAAGATGGCATTTTTAAATATTTTAATGAAAGAGTCCCAAAAGTTAATGGATATTCACATGAAGAAATAAAAAATTGGAAGCCGTATGAATTTGCTAAGCTCATACATCCTGATGATAGAGATTTTGTTATGGAGCAAGCTAGAAAAAAAGAGGTTGGAGAAAAAGGTGTAATTAGACAATATAAGTATCGCATAATAAGGAAAGATAGAGAAATTAGATGGCTTGAAAATTTTTCAAGAACAATTAATTATAAAGGAAGACCAGCCGACTTCATAATGTCAATAGACATTACAGAACAAATTAATGCTGAAAAGCAATTAAAAAAGTCTGAAAAAAAATATCGGGAAGCTTTTAATAGATCTAATTTTTATAAGGACTTAATTGCCCATGATATAAACAACATTCTTCAAAACATCTTATCTTCTGTTGAATTATGTTTCCTTTATGTGGAGGAAGAGAAAGATTTAAATGAATTAAAACAAATGTTAAAAATATCTAAACAACAAGTTAGTAGGGCGGCCAATTTAATCTCAAATACCCGAAAATTGTCAAGATTGGAAGAAGTAAAAATTCCCACCCAACCCATTGAAGCAATTGAAGTATTGAATCAATCAATAGATCTTTTATTAAAAGGCCTCCAAGAGAAAAAAATTAATATAGATATTGAAAATCTTTATAAGTCAATAACAGTTCAAGCAAATGAGCTTTTAATAGATGTTTTTGAAAATATTTTAATCAATGCTGTAAAGTATACTCAAAATTTTCCTGTTAAAATAAAGATTAAAGTTTCAAAGCTTCGAAAAGATGGCTTAAAATTTGTTAAATTTGAATTTGAAGACAGCGGAATTGGAATACCTGATACTAATAAAGAGAGCATATTTCAGAGAGTAAATAATATAGATAGAACCGTTAGTGGAATGGGGATTGGATTATCACTTGTAAAAAAAATTGTAACAACTTATAAAGGACAAATATGGATCGAGGATAAAGTTAAAGGAGACTATTCAAAAGGAAGTAATTTTGTTGTATTAATTCCAGAGGTGTAAACAAAATAGCTTCAGTTTTTATCGTTGAGGATGATCAATCACTTAGATTGCTATTTAAAAAAGTATTAGGAATGTCTGGATATCGAGTGATAGGGGAAGCAAAGAATGGAGAAGAGGCAGTTTCATTATTTAATTCATTTCCAAAAAAGCCGGATATTGTTTTAATGGACTATAGAATGCCAATTAAGAATGGAATAGAAGCAACAAAGCAAATCTTAAAAATTAATAACAAATCAAAAATTATTTTCACGAGTGCTGATAATAGCATCAAGCGAGAAGCCCTTTCTATTGGAGCTAGAAGTTTTTTAGATAAACCTTATAGTATTACTCATTTAATAACTGAAATTAAGAAGGTCTATAATAATTTAGAGTAAACTAATAAAATTAAATAATCATTATACCCTTTTAAAATGATATGCCAATTGATTATTTAGATAAATTTTCAGGAACTTTATTGGGAGTAGCTATAGGCGATACATTAGGACATCCCTTTGAAGGCGTTTTACGTGAAACCATTCATTCATATTTTAAAGATTTTAAAGAATTTATTAAGAGTCATAAGAAGTTATTCAATACTTATACAGATGATACTCAATTAACCTTACATACTGCTGAAGCGCTTATTCAAAGCTCGGGATTTAATTTGGATAATTTAATTAGAGAATATATAAAATGGTTAGATGATCCACCTATTGGTCCGGGATATGGATGTCTGACTTCAATTCATAAATTAAGATATGGAATTCCTTGGCAAAAAGCAGCCTCTAATTCTGGCGGAAACGGTACAGCAATGAGAATATCTCCTGTGGGTTTGTTCTATTGTAATAATATAAAGGCATTAAAAACTGTCGCATTAAAATCTAGCATAATTACTCATTCTCACTCTGCAGCTTCAGCAGGAGCAATAGTGGTGGCGAGAGCGATCGCTTATTTAATAGAAAAATCCACAAATAAAGGATTTTCTGTTGACGAGTTCTTTGACGTAATTATTTCTTCAATTTCTAATTCTCAAGATGATATTTGGGAAGAATTTATTGAGATCCTTGGCAAAGTAAAAAAGAATTTGAATATTTCAGTTGATTCAGGATTGATTAAATTTTCACAAATCGGTGTTGAGTCTCCCTTTTTTATTGAACAATACTTTGGGAAAGCATTTGTTCATCCCTATACTTTGAGTACAGTTGCTTGCGCAATATTCATATTTTTACACCGATTAGATTCATTCGAAGATTGCATCTTTGAATTAGCAACTGCAGGTGGAGATAGTGATACTGTTGGTGCTATAGGAGGAAGCTTAGCAGGAGCCTATTTTGGGTTAGAAAATATACCTTTTGAATTAAGAAAACTAGTAAAGAATCATAAATATATTCTAAAAATTAGTGAATCCTTGTATAACAAGTTTAAAAATAGATATGACTGATTTAATTAAGTGTTACTAAGAAATACTTCTAATTTTTTAAAGCAATCTTTACAAAATCTAATTGGTTTATTATCGGCTTCCATTAAACTATTAGAAAATTGCATAATGCAATGATTTTGACAATGGGATAAACCAAAAGTATGACCAAGTTCATGTATTGCTTCTCTTAAAATTCTTTTTTCAAAAAGAGAATTATCTTTAGTTCTGTTATAAAAAATTTCGTTCAATCGAATCACTGAAATTAAGGCGATTTTAGAAATGATTCCATCAGCGCGTCCAAATATGAAATTATAAGTTCCTGAATAAATATCTTCATTCACTATTCCTAAAACCCGAAAAAAATCATGATCTAATAGATATTCTTTCATCCCTTCAATAATTCGATCAGCATTATATTTTCTTTTTTTTGGATGATAATAAGAATCTTTTAAATCAAGTTCTTTAAGTAGTATTCTAACTTTTATTTGAAAATCCTTAAATATCCATTCTAAATTTTTTTTCAATTTTACTAGAATTATCTTATCAACTTGACCGATTTTTAGTAATAAAATTCTTCTTCTCATCTTGAATATGATTAATATTTTAAAATTGAAAATATAACTGATATAAAATTCAATGATTAACGGAAAAATTTTTTTATTTAATTAATTTTTCATATCTATACCAACTCATGAATAAGAGAAATTATTTAACTTTTATTTTATCTTTAAAATATGAGATAATTTAAATATTCTCTTTGAAATTTGAGGCCAGTTTCTTAATGGGAGGGTGGTCTAGCCTGGTATGATTCTGTAGAGATTTTTCTACGGCGTAAATCTTGGTTTGGGACCAAGGGGCCGGGGGTTCAAATCCCCCCTCTCCCATATTTTACGAATCAAAAAATTAATTTATTAATTTACGGATTCTTCAATTTCTATTGAATTTTCCTCTTTAAAATAAATTTCAGGGATTAAATCTTGTATTGTTGAGAAAAGAGATAATAGAATAGCGGGGTTATCAGAAGTTATTCGATAATAAGGTAAAATTTTTCTTTTTTTAGATATATCAATTTGATCTTTAAAGAATTGTAATATTTGCTGAATATCTTTCTTAAAGTCCTTATGCCTTTGTATCCAGAGAAAGATTTGGTTTTTATTTGTCTTTCTGTTAGATTTTATCATTAATTTTAGAATCATTGTAACTCATATCTAATGATTTATTAAAATCAATTGATTTGACATATTTCTAGTGTAAAATATATAAACAATAACTATTTTCCAGAACATCAGCAAATAAATCATAACTATCCCATTATAATTGTGTATTTATCCAAAAAAGATGTATTAAAGGTTTTTAAACCTTCTACTTAATATACAATTTAGTAAGTATAGAATTATTAGTATGTATTATTTTGGAATCTAAAGGTTTAGATGTTTTATGGTTTAATTCTGGTAATTCAAAATGGAGAACGCTATTATTTTTAATTATAAGCTTATTTCCTATCTCCTTTCTCATGAAGTTTGTATCAGAATGGACGCATGAGTTCCTAGGTCATTGTGGGATAGGTATTTTGGTTGGAGGTCAGCCAATAAATTATTACGTATCTTGGATTTGGCCATTAGAATTTGGGTTTGCATTTGTTTCTTTTCCTATGGGAGCAAGTAACATTTCAAGAGCATTAATGGCGGCTGGAGGTATCCTTGCTTGTCTTATAGCTGCAATTTCTTGTAATATTGCTATACATTACGTGGTAAGAAAAAGGAAAATAAACTCAAGCATAGCATATACTATACTTCACATTTTATTCTGGTATGGATTTTGGGCGTTTATGAACTCAACAGGTTATCTTTTGGTTGGAAGTCTTTTAAATTTCGGAGATGTTAGGTTAATAACAATTTACACTAACATTTCTAATTGGGTGTTTTTAATCCCTGGATTTTTAGCCCTAATTTTCTTTTATTACTTGATTTCCAATAATTTCAAGTTCTTATTTAAACCCTTCTCAAGTTTAAAACCTAAATGGAAATTGTTTATATTTTGGTTATTTCTTCCCTTTATTTTTATATTATTCTCGTTAAATCCTTCTATAGCTATTTCATTAAACTTATTTTTCATTATTCTTCCCTTAATGTTTATACCTAGTATAATTTCATTAGTTTTTTCAAAGGGAGTTTTTTCTGATTAGTTTTTAATCTCTATTAGATTCTACTTTATTGTAAAAAAGAGTAAGTTTACTTTAAACGTTCTTTCAATTCTTTTATAATTTTATCTACTTTTTTATCTTTAATCCAATATCTAATTTTCGAAGATTTAAGAAATTCTTGAATTTTACTATTTAATTCTGCTAGTTTTTCTCTATCTTTTTTTGATAATTGAGGAATCTCTTCTTCGACTATTTCTTTTACTTTCTTAATTTCTTCTTCAATAAAAGGGATTTCAATCTGTTCTTTTCCTTCAATTAATCTTCTTCTCAATATATCTTTAATATTATTAATCCATCCTTGAATCCATGGGTAATTTCCTTTTTTTTTGGGATCTTTTATTTCAATCTCTTTTCTATTTATAATAATCAAATCATCTGGGCAGGAATTTACACATGCTCCACAATAAAAGCAATCATCCTCATTACAGGCTATTTTCCCATATTTCATAACATCTTCAGCTCTTTCTGGTATAAAAAAAGATTCGGTAGGGCAAATATTAACACAAGCTTTGCAACCCTGTGGATCGCATTTATGAAGCATATTTTTTTTTATTATTACTTCTCCTTGGATTGGAGAATTTATATGAAAACACTTAGTGGGACAATCTTTTTCAATCTGGAAATATTCCTTTATCGCATTCCTGTCACGAACGCTAAGGCATAATTTGCATGTTTCATTATTTTTATCTTCAATGCATTTATCCATATCAATTATATAAAATTTTCCTATCGAGGGAAATTCATCTAAAGATATTTGCCCTTCAGGTTCAATAATTTCATGAAATGCATCAGTAGGACATACTATTACACACAACATACAATAGCAACATTTTTCATGATCAATGAAAAGTTTAGGATTAGAGTCATCCAAAATATTTTGGGCAATTTCAGGAATTGGTCCTAACTCTATTGCATCTACAGGACACACTAATTTACATAAACTACAACCTATGCATTTTTTAACATCATAAGTCAGTTTCTTATTAACATCTTTATATTTCCAATTGAGAATTAACTGATTGGGTACAATTTCAAGATTTTTTTCAATAGTCTCTTCTTTACTTTCTAATTCCTCTTTTTCTGAAGCATTCGAAATTTTAATTCTACCGTTTTTTCAGTTGATTAATTTCTAATTAATCTAAATTATGCCGATTAAATAATTTTAACTTCTTAATATTGTAAAAAAGGAGGTTAAGAAAAATAAGTTAGGCTTTCTCTATCAAATCCATGGATATATTCTATAGGGATTCCTTCAGGGCGTCTTTCTGGAGGAACATAAATTATTTTTAAGTTAGGAATAAAAGCTCCAATTCCATTTTTGGCAAGAATTATAGCGGGATGGTCAGCTTCCTTAAAAATTTCTTCAGTTACTTTTAGAGTAAGTTCCCTACACTCATATTCATCAATTACTCGCAATGAGTGAATATATTCGTGTAGAAGTATATGATAAGTGTAAGCCCATATAATTTCATAAGGTTGTGACTCTAGGATTATTTTTAACGGAGATTTATTCATCACAATTTCATGGCCAGGATAGAAGTGCATTCCACCTATAAATGCACCTCCTTTCATTCCTATTTCTGCTAATCCAAGGTTTAATCCCGCTCTATGAAGTTTTAAGATTTTTCTAACATCTTTTTTAACTTTTTCAAAAATTTCAGGCATTTCTTTCTTAAATTCTTGGATTTCCATAAAATACCTCATTTATTTAATATAAAAATACTTTAAAAATCTAAAAACCAATCATCCTCATCCTCACGTAAAAAACCCATCATTCGTGATAAATCTTCTAATAATGGTCTGTAGAGTGAACCAAATCGCCTATTACGTTCATATTTATCCATATCTGAGAAAAATAAATCATCCATCAATACATCAATACGAAATCCTTTAAAATATCGCTCTGGTTTAAAGAACATGGTAGTTAGAATTTCTTCAGTTAGATTTAAACTAGCTCTTAAATTTTTATCTTTAATATCTTCATATTTACTTCTTATCATTGTTTCTAATTTCTCTTTAAATTGACCGTGCATCAGATTTTTTATTTCTAATATTAAACATTCTTTCTGAGTAAGAAATATTTTTCTTTTATTTTCTAAATCGATTATATTTTTCTCTACTTTCCTCATTTCATCTCCTAAATATTTAATCTTATCATTAGGGGTCTTAATTTTTGAATAATTAATTGACCAACTCATATCCTTAAATTCAACCGTCTCTGATTCACTATCAGGCGTACTAGTATTATATTTAATATTATAATAATCAGGAGTTATATCAATATTAACTGAAATATTACTTTTTACTCTATATTTATCTCCCCTAGTTTCAGCTGATTCAATAGCCTCAATGATGTTGTTATTTTGAAGGAGAGCTAATTGACTGTGAACTGCTTGTCTTGAGATCCCTAATGAACTTGCTAATTCAGGGGCAGAATGTGGAACTTTTGATAGTTTTGTCAGTATTGCTCTTCTTGTAGGATTACCTAATATTTCTAACAAAGAATCTAAACTTATAATTTGAAACTTTTCATCCTCTTCCTCAATTTCTATCTTTATCTCACCTTTTATAATATTATTAATATGAAAAATTATCTATACATATCCTCAGCTTCTTTCGCATAGCTATCATGTGCTCGTTTTGCTCTATCTGCACCTTTGAGAATTTTTGCTATTGCTTGATCAAAATCATCGTTTGAAAGGGCAATATTATCAACTAATTGAGATTGAAGTTCTCCAATCTTGTCTTCTAAATCTTTAATTTCATTATCCAAACTTACTATGCTACTTGTTGATTGCTCATTTTTTAATTGTTCTAATTGATTGTTATATTCTTGAATTTTTTGCTTTTTCTCATTAACTGAGGGCACAGCGTTCCTTATTGTTAATAAGGTTGTCTCTTCACATATAGCTTGAATATCAGCACCTGTATATCCATCTAGCTCCCCTGCTAATTTATCTATATTAACGTTCTCCGCTAGAGGCTTGTTTCTTAAATGTATTTTGAATATTTTCTTACGAGTTTCTAAATCTGGCATAGGAATTTCAATATGTCTCCCAAATCTACCTGAGCGTAATAATGCAGGATCTAGAAGTTCAGGACGATTAGTTGCTGCCAATAAGATAACTTCTTTTAGATCTTCCATTCCATCCATTTCAGTTAATAATTGAGATACAACTTGTTCTGTTACTTCGGAACTTGCAAATCTTCCCCTCATCCCAGCAATCGCATCAACTTCATCAAAAAATATGATACAGGGTGCCGCTGATCTAGCTTTTCTAAATGTTTCTCTAACTGCTTTTTCACTTTCTCCCACCCATTTTGATAAGAATTCAGGTCCTTTTACAGATATAAAATTTACTTCACTTTCATGAGCTAAAGCTTTTGCTAACAATGTTTTACCGGTACCAGGTGGTCCAAATAATAGTATTCCATTCGGAGGTTTTGAATTTAGATGTTTATATAATTCTGGATATTTCAAGGGCCACTCTATTACTTCTCTTAATTGTTGTTTAGCATCTTCTAAACCTCCAACATCATCCCAGGTTTCCTTAGGTTGTTGTATTAAGACTTCTCTCAGAGCAGAAGGTTCAATACTATTTAAAGCATGAAGAAAATTCTCCATTTTTATCTGAAGTTGTTCTAATATTTCCATAGGAATAGGTTTATCAAAATCAAATTTGGGCAAAATTTCTCTAATAGCTAACATTGCTGCTTCTTTACATAAAGCTTCTACATCTGCTCCTACAAATCCATGGGTTCTCTCTGCAATTAATTTTAAGTCTACATCTCCATTTAAAGGCATTCCACGTGTGTGTATTAACAATATCTCATATCTACCATCAGTATCGGGGACTCCAATCACAATTTCTCGATCAAATCTTCCTGGTCTCCTTAATGCAGGATCAATATCGTTAACTCTATTAGTTGCTCCAATTACAATTATTTCACCTCTTCTTTCCAATCCATCTAGCAATGATAGCAATTGGGCTACAACTCTTCTTTCTACCTCTCCAGTGACTTCCCCCCTCTTTGGAGCAATAGAATCTAGCTCATCAATAAATATTATAGAAGGAGCCATTTCTTTAGCTTCTTCAAACTTTTTTCTTAGATTTTCTTCACTTTGACCATAAAATTTGCTCATTATCTCAGGTCCACTAATCGTTATAAAATGAGCGTCAGTCTCATAAGCTACTGCTCTCGCTAATAATGTTTTACCAGTACCAGGAGGTCCATGCAATAACACTCCTTTAGGAGGTTCAATTCCTATCCTTTTAAATAATTCAGGATGTCTTATTGGCAATTCAATCATCTCTCGAATTCTCTGAATTTCTTCTTCTAACCCTCCAATATCCTCGTAAGTTACCCTAGTTCTCTCAAATTCTTCAAGCTCTTTATGGCTTTTAGGTGATAAAAGAACTTTAGTTTGGTCATCAATTCTTACAGCATCTGATTTTGGTGTAAAATCAATAACTACTAAATTCACTCTACTACCCATAGCATAAAAACTAAGGATATCTCCTTTAGTAATAACCCTATTTTCTAATATATTTGCCAATTGTTGAGCATTACGTAAAATGATTGCCTCTTCTAAGCCTGCAAAAGTAACCCTTTCGGCTATACTAGCTTCTATTTTAGAAATTCTTACAATATCATCAATAGAAGCATTTATATTTCTTCTTATTGAAGAATCAATCCTTATTATTTTTGTACCTTTATCTTCTTTATAATCACTCCAAAATAAAGCAGCTGTACGTTTATGCGACGACGGATGGATAATTTCTATAACATCTCCGGGATGAATACCCATTTCTTTTACGATATCTGCATCTATTCTTATAAATCCTTTGCCCACATCCTCCTTTAACGCATCTTTTACTCTTACTTCCACAGAGTTTCTTTTTTTCTCTCCCGTTAAACTACTACTCATTATTAAAAACCTCTATTGACATATTTACTTCTTTTTTCATATATATTAAATTGATTATTTAGATTTTACTAATTTTTTTTCTTTATTTTTAAAATTGCAATACCATTATTAATATCTAAACTATAATCATCCGTGGTACATTTAAATGGTAAATTAATCTCTTTTGAGAATCTGCGTATTTGGCTTTCGGCATTAATTTTTAAACTTCTTCTATCTTCACTAAGACTCAGCAAAAAGTGACCTTTCTCAACTCCCGGTAATTCTATAACGATTTCTAAAAAATCTTCATATTCAATTAATTCTGAATAGGGTTCTATGATTTTAATTTTGTTATAATTTTTCGTTGATTCTATTTGGAGTTCTTCGGCATTAATCTCTTTAATTTTAGCTGTTTTTGGTAATTGATGAAAATTAGAATATTTAGATAAATTTAGTCTTTTTAAATAATCTTTAAGTTTGTTTTGATCAAAATCTCCTTCAATTCTTATTTCAGGTTTCTCCATACCTGGTTCAAAATGGTAAGTAACCTTAAACCCTTTATCTATCTTGTTTTTAGGATTTTTTATTTGATCTAAACCTGGTTCAGGTAGAAAAAAGAAATCCACATCGAAATTATCCCAATTTAAACCAAAATTTTCCTTAATCTTCTCAAAAAAATCATCAATATCATCATAATCATCAGACATAAACTCACCATATAAGATTTTCTGTAAATTTTTGCTTGACAATTAATAGATGTCACTTAAAATATAAATATCTATCGATTTTAAAAAATAAGAGTTCGCGGTTTAAAAATCAGTTTTATAAATCAAAGGTAAAAAATTAGATTTATAGTTAAAAATATAAATCCTAATTTATATCTTTTTTAATTTCTTCGATGACTACTTTAGTTCGGTGTAATAATTCAAACGCTACTTCGGGAATACGCCAGCCCCCTAATCCGCAATCTGGTCCGATAAACTTTAATCGATCCCCGTACAGCTTTATCGCATCTAAAAGGTTTTTTTTAATCATCTCTTTTGAATCAATTAAACTTATCATACCATTGATTGTGTTTAATTCATCCCATTTAGAACCATTATCTATCGCTTCAGCGATAATATGGTCAATATTAGTTCTGGTTATACCAACTCTAATAAATTTATCATATTGCTCTAAGAGTTTTTCTGAAATTTTGTTAGATTTATTAGCGGCATATTCACAAGTTATTACATCGAAGTATTTAGTTTTAAGGGGAATGTCAGCCCTATTAAGAGTGTGGATATGCATTTGAGTAGTGTTATTATTATTCTTAATACCCTCCAAAGATTTATTATATATTTTAATTAATTCTTCTTCAGTTATGTTCACAATATCAACATAACCAAATGAAGGTTCATCAATAGAAATAATTGATGTATTTATATATTTAGTATACATTACAGAGTTTTTCAAAATTGAATTTATAGATTTTGCAAAATTCATTACCATATCCGGATAGAGAGAAAATTTGAAGCGCTTAATGTATAAATCAATAGGTCCAGTAACACATACCTTAATTTGTAAGCATCCACCCGTTTCTTCATAATATTGTTTGGCGAAATTTTCTATTATAAAGACTTCAGGGATATAGGCTTTACTTGGATCGATTAAATTGGGCTCAATTTCAAACTCTGCTATAGGTTGTAAGAATTGTGTGTACATATCTATATGTTGAGGATAGTTTATAACTTCAACTCCAGCCTTTAATTTTAATTTGAAAGAATTAAGTATTGGTTCAATTAAATGTATTTGAATTCCTTTGTTGGTAAAAATATTCTCTTTATTCGAAAGGGCCTTATAGGCTATCCAATAAAATCTATTGAAACTTTCATTAGTAATGTTTTCAGGTAACGGAAAACTACCTACATCATCAAACTTAGGAAACGCACTCAATTGAATTAACCACCTTTTTAGTTGAAAAGTGAATAAATTAAAAAAGAAAATTTCTCAATTGTATATTATTCTTTTGATTTCTTTTTGTAAAACTTTAAGATCTATCAATTTGATTCAGAATTCATAAAATTATTCTTTTTGATCACATATTTTTTAGCACTATAAATATGTGAAAGCTTTAAAAATACGGCATTCCATTATTTTATTTAAACTGGTTTTAGAAAGAAGTGAATATTATGTCAAAAGCAGAAAAAATGCCAAAGGAATGCGAAGAATATATGACTCCAATGGAAAGGATAACGGGTCTTTTATTACGAAAAAAACTTGATAGAGTTCCATGCTTTCCATTTGTTTCAGCAGCAGCAGCTCAACTTAGAAGGTTAAACTATGGAGAATACGCTACAAAACCGGATTTATTCTTAAGATGCCAAATAGAAGCTCAACAGCTTTTTGGTTATGATGGTATTACAGCAATGCCAGATCTTTGCGTTGAGGCTCAAGGTTTTGGGGCAAAAATCATATATCCACCAGACAATGCTGCTTATCCAGATCCTTATGATCCTGTTCTTAAATCTCCAGATGATTATAAAAACATAGGTAAATTATTCGATTGGTCCCATGCTGATAGGATGAAAAATCAAATAAAAGTTGTTAAAACTATAAAAGAGGAATTACCTGATTTAATGATAGGGGGAATGACGATAGGACCATTAGGATTAATAAGCCGGCTTCGTAATGTTAATGAGCTCGTGCGAGATTTCACGTATCATAAAGACAAGCTTCATGAAGCTCAAGAAATTGTGACCGATATTCAAATAGAATATATTGAAAAGCAGATTGAGGCAGGAGCTCGAACAATCATGGTTCCTGTAGTTTTAGCCGAGAGAGAACTTATGAGCAAGGAAATGTGGTTAGAATTGGATATGCCTTATCAAAAGAAGATTGCCAATTTTGTGAGGAAAAAACGAGTTTTTTATATGGTTCATACTTGTGGTCGAGGTCCCTATTTTGATCTGTTAATTGAGCATCTTCGACCAGTTCTCATTCAAAATGCATTCTTACCTGATGGTATAAAAACGGAACAGGAAATGGTTGAAAAATATGGGAAGAAATTAATATTTTTAGGATTTTTAAGCGTTTCATTACTTGCATGGGCACATCCTTATGAAGTTATAGCGGAATGTAAAAGACAACTTGAAGTTTTCGGTAAGTCACCCGCAGGCTATATTCTTGGAGCGTCTTGTGAATATCCGCCCTATGCACCCTTATATAATGCGATGGCTGTTGTTAAAGCAGCTAGGACATATGG
>JAEOSD010000055.1 GCA_016840545.1 Promethearchaeota archaeon | reverse complement strand
TGAGTGAATACCCCATACCAATATAGTACCACCACCCGCTATAATTTCCCCTAAGATTATTAGTACCCGTCTTCGTTGTATTTTATCTGATATTGGCCCCCATACAAAATTTTGAAATATGACACTCATTATCATTGGCAATGTAGCATAGAAAGTAGTTTCAGTAACAGAAAGTAGTAAAAAATCTCTCATATAAATTGATAAGTAGGTATAAAATAATCCTCTTCTAAACATGACTAATATTTGGAAAGAAGATAATCCCAAAAATGTCCTTGTAATACTTTGTTTAGTTTTATTAAGTACCAATTTAATTCAATCAACTAATTAGATGAAAGTCTAAATATTGATTCTTTCTTGAATTTTTCCTTAAATTAATTATACAAAAAAATCACTTAGAATTAGGATTCGCTACTAAAGATATCAATATCTTTTTTTGGAAATATTTTAAAAACTTTTAATATTCCTTCTCCCGCTTGAATCTTCTCTTGTGTCTCAATATAAAGAGGATAATGATTATTTAAATTTTTTAATATATTATCCCATACACGTTGTTCCTCCGTATCCTTTCCTATTCCTTTTTTCAATTTAGAAATACCTGTTTTACTTTTCTTCCTTTTAAGAAATCTGACAAATCGGTTTATAATTTCAATTTTTATCTTGTTGAATTCATTAGGTCTAAAATTGGCTAGTGAATACATAAGTGCATCATCTGTAATAGGAAAAAATCTAATAATTTTATCTTCTGGTTCATCTCTATTCTTTAAGAGTCTTAACTCAATGTCTTCTGTATCTAAACTTTCTAAAATTGGATAAAGTTCTCCTGGAGTAATCTTTGTTTCCATTTGAATTATTGATGCTATTTCAGAAATAGAAAAATAAAAATCAGGATATTTTTCGCTATTTTCAATCCGATAAATATATTCTTTTTTTAATATTTCAATGAGCAAATTTTTTAAAGATTTTGGAATTTCTTTTTGGGTAAAAGATATAACCGCTTCTTGCTGTTTTTTCTCTATTAGTCTTTCATCTTTTAACTTTTTGCTATAAGTGTTTGTAAGTGAAGACATAAATAGATCGGAAGCTTTATTTGATTCTAAACCTCTATTTAATTTGAATAAGTCGGGAGATTTTTTAGTCATTGTTTCGTACAATCTCTGAGATAAATAAGATTTTGCTTTTTTCTCTGCTAATTCTTTTTTATCAAATTTTTCGGTGATAGATACAAAATCAATAAACTTTTGAGTAATACCATAATCATCTTTTATTTTCCTGATAATTACATCCATATCACTGTCAATTAACTCATTGATGAGAGAATACAATGCATTTTTAGGAAGTTTTGTTGCTTTTATCAATTCACGCTCTAATATTTCAATAGGATAAGCTTCACCTCTTCTTATATATTCACTTTTTAATAGTTTATATATAATTTCTAATTTTTCTTGTTCTTCATCAATTGTTTCTTTTTGCAGTCTAATGAACATTGAGGTTGATTGCGGTTTTAGATAATAAACCAATAAAGTTGCTCCAAGAAAGATGATCATTATAATAGATATAATATATTTATCATACATCAAGAAATTTCCAATAATACTTACCTCTTGATTTGAAATTTGAGCTTCTAAGGCAAAACGGGTTAAAGTTTGAGCAATAACACACCCCAAAATTAGTAGAATCAATCCATCTCTTTTAAATAAAAATATTTGCCAACCTAGAGACCTACCTAGCTTTGTTATAACCCTATATAGAAAAATCATGGAAATTGAAAACTCAAAAATAAAAATAAAGGATACTGCCGGGCTAGTAGCCCCTACCGTAGCTTTCAAAGCGCTAATTGTTTCTGGTCTTAATAATAAAAAGATAGTAATCTGAAAGATCTGAAAGAAAAAGATAAAAAATACAATTAAAGAAAATGTGTAATTATCAAATAAACCAGCTCTTTTAGTTTCTGCCTTTCTGCGGGTAAAAATAAACTCAAATATAATAAATAAAAGTGTCATAATAAGACTGAAATAAATCAATGGCATTACTATTCGCATTTCTATTTGATACACCGCAACTGCTCCCTGAGGATCATAAGATCCAAAAAATTCTAAAGAAATAAACACCAGTACAAGTCGATAAAATAAGGCTAGTACAATTAATAAACCTAAAATAAAATAAGGAGATATTCCTGCTAAGAAACGTCTAGTTAACGAATACTTTGCTATAAATTTAGCTTCTAATTTTGTTGCAAACTTTCTAGAATACATATAAAACCTTGTACTTAATAAAATTAACCAAACTGTTGATAAAAAATATAGATAAGTCATTAGATTCAGTTTAAATAAAAAAAGCATTCGAAAGAAGAAATAAAATCCAATTCCTGCCCCTAAATAGATTATTAGTTGTTTTATCCCGGTATGTTTTTCAAAAATAAAAATTCTGAGCTTATCACTGCTATATAAAAGTGAGAGAAAAATAAATAAAGCAACAATAACATTTCCAACAATAAAAAGTTGCTCAAAAAGCGAGGAAAAAGTAATATCAGATATATTCATTACTATTAAAAGTATTAAAGAAATTAAAAAAAACAGAGCATAGATTCCTATAAACTTCTTACTAAATGCATATGATTTTGGAGGCTCTTTTCCTTCTAAATAAATCTCTTTGAGAATAACTTTCTGATAAATTGGTTTTAAAATTTTTTTTATTTTGGATAATAGATTATTAGATTTCATTGCAAAAAGAATATTTAGATTACTAATGGTGGTTAATTTAAGTTTATATAAATGATTTTTTTCTTTTATAAATTAGTATACTTTTAAGTTCATTTTAATAACAAAAGGACTTTCAAAATAGGAAATCAACTTTTATAGATGAAAATTTTAAAAACCTTCAAATATAATATTATATGAACATGGAGAATCAACCTAATAAAGAAACGATATTAAAATTAGTGAAACAAGCAATTGAAAGGCTATGTGAAAAAAATATTTCAGAAGTAGTTATACTTTCTTCTTATAAAATTAATTCTGTTCTGAAAGAAAATTATGGAATAGATATTAGAGTAGATAAAATTGGTAGGATATTAAGTAATATAGCAAAAAGAAACCAATTAAAAAGACTCAATACTAATATCCCTAAGTATAAATTAAAAATATCCTCGGTATCTTCATTAGAATTTTTCTAATATTAATTAAAGCAGTAGTTTTAAATAATTTCTATTTATTATTTTAATTGTCTAAAATCTGAGATGACTTTTTGGAGCCGTTCAATTAATTCTTCGATTTCTTTATACTTTTCTTTAATAGGATCAGAATCTAAATTTAGATTTTCAATTTCTTCATTCAAACTTAAACTAAAACTGGAACTCAATCTTTTAATTTCATTTATGAGATCGTCAGAAAGAGCATTTGTATTATTAAAAGTCTTAGTTAATAAATCTGAGGATTTATTAACTAAAGGCTTAATCTTAGTATTTATTTGATTAATATTATATAATTTTACCTCTTCATATGATATTTTTTCTTTTAATTTATCAGTAAATTCTTTTAAATTATTTTCTATTATAGATTGTGTTTCATTAGAAATTTCCTCGAATGAATTTGAAACTTTGGTTGTAAACTCTTTTTGGGTTTCAACTCTTCTATCAATATATTCTGAAATATTTGTGATAAATACATCTGAAATTTCAGAAAAACTTTTATCAAAGTAAATTTGGATATTTTCTAAACCTTGTTCAAAAGAATCTTTCATCTGATTCACAATACTTCTAATCTGTTCAATACCTTTTAATGAACCATTTCTAACATCAATCATCCAATTACTTAATTGGTTTTTATAGGCATCAATAAAAGTATCTACAAATTGCGAAGTACCCTCTCTAAATCCTGTGAATATTGGTTGTATTTGAGCATTAAAATTATCATCACCGTTTTGAATCGCGACATCTTCTATTTTTGGGATTTCTTGAAGTTCTCCAGGCATTGGTTTTCTAATTTCATCAAACTCATTGATCACTATAGGATTTTTTCTCTGAAGATCTTCTACTAGCGTTTTTATCCATTTGAAAAATTCTAAAGTGTCAGGTACTTCCAGTTCAAAAGGCACTTTAACATATTCACTGTCTATTCCTTTTGAAAAGGTTTTAAATCTAAAAATTTCAAATCCAAATTTATTTCCAGAATTAAGGAGGTTATTATCAAATACAATTCCAAATCCATATGGGTGTTTCTCATTTTGAAAATATAATTGATTACTCCTATCTGCGTGAGAAAAGAAAAGACCACCTTCTAGTCTCGAATGATACCAACCAATCATTTTTAAATTTGTAGCAATAATTTTTTCTTCAATTTGCATAATTTTTTCATGAACCTCTTGAGAAAATCCAAGTTCTACAATATCTCCATGACATACAGGAATGATATTCATTAAATTTAAAGTCTTGTCTTCTGAATTTGCTTCACCTATACAAATGCCCATTACTTCTTGATTATCTTCCAAGGATTTATTAGCAAACCTAACTATATGACTAAGCATTTTTCTAAAAGCGTCATTTCTTATATACACTTTCCAATCTTCTGCAATCTCGAGTTTTTCTTCATTATTGTTAGGGGTGTTTATCATAATATTTCACAATCACTTCTTGAATTCTTTAATTTCATTTTTTAAATCTCTTATAGTATTATGAAGATTTTTTTTCTCATTCTCTAATTTTTCAATTTTGTTTAGAACAGGGCCTTTAGAACCCTCGAGAACAAGTATAGCTGCTTTTAAATCTGAGAGGAGTCTTCTTAAATCTTTATCTAAATTGGAAAAAATATCTTGAATATTAGATAATTTTTTCCTAAAATTGTTTAGAATTATCTCTTGATTGTCCTCTACTGCGCCTTTTATTCTACTTTTGGTAGGATCAATGATATTAAATAACTTTTCTAATTCAACATAATCTGGCTCTAAAGTTTGTAAAACCATCTCATTCATTTCATTTATTCCATTTAAATCTCCAAGATTCTTATCATAGCTATCAATTATGTGATTAACATTTTGTAAAAATGTATTTTCAATTAATTGATTTATCTGTAGTGTAAGATTCTCTCTAAAGTGATGAATTACTTTTTCCATATTATTTAGTCCTTCATCAAGTTTATCAAGCTTACCATCTATATAGAAATCTAATTTCTTTAAATCGTCTTGCAATGAGAAATTAAATGACTTCTGGAGGTTATTTATGCCCATGGTTAGATTTTCTTTTATATCAATTAAATCATTTCTCATCTGTGTATTATTATAGAACATCTTTTTTACAATATCTTGGCTCCAAAGGTTAAGTATGTTAATTAGAGGTTCAATAGAAAAATCTATGAAAGTTGAAAACCCTTTCTTTAAATTATTTAACAATTCTTGCACTGATAATTGAGGCTTTTTGCTTTCTAGTTGTTTCTGTTCAGGAAAAAATATATCGCTAAATAAATCAGTGGTTTCATTTAATTCAAGAATTGGAGCTTCTTTTGAGTATATTTTATTTATCAAATCAATTATCTTCTCATAAAATTCAAAATTATCTGGTGGCTCGACTATAGCTTTAACTTCATAATACTTAGAATTTAGTCCTTTTGAAGGATCTTCTAATCTAAAAACTCTAAAACCTAAATCACTAGGTTTTTCCAAATAGGCATGATCAAATACTATTCCTAAACCGCTAGGATTTTTATCTTGCCAAAATAATTGATTAAATATATCAGTGCTAGAGAAGAAAATTCCCAAATTTGGGTGACTATGATACCAACCAACACTAAACCAATTTTCTTCACCATGGTGTTCCCAGATTTGCCTATCAATTTCTCCAAAAGCACCAAGCTGTTCTGCAGAAAATTTAACTTCAATTGATCCTCCATGTGTTATAGGTACAACATCTTCTATGATTACATCCTTAATTTCGCCCTGTCCCTCTAGATGACCAATTAACATTCCCATAACTTCTTTGTATTCGTTAACGGTTTGTGCTTTTGATCCAAATCTAAGAACATGAACTAACATCTTATAATAGGCCATTGGTTTGATGGTAACAACACTTGTATCTGTATCTTTGCCCATTACTTTATCACTCAATCTATTACGTTTAGATATAGTTAATTTTTGTAATATTTATAATTTATCTCATTTAAAAACTGAATTATTTAATTTATAGTATTACAAAAAATAAATTTAGAGAATTTTACATTACTCCTAATGTGGAAGTTTTCCCCCACAAAAAGGACAATATTTCCAATCTAAATCTTTTCCGCAATGAGGACAGAATGTTGATGTCGCTTCTTCACCTTTAGGTATAGAAGGTAACTCTCTTGATGTTGTGATTGTACCAGATTTTCTTATTTCTTCTTCTTGTTTCTTATATACCATTCTTTCTTTAAAGGCTTGACGTTTTTCTTCTTCTAATTCCTGTACAGACTTTACTCCTTCCTGTTTTACCCATCCCACTGATTGAGGTCTTTTTATTTCACTTTCAGGTACTTTTTCTAATTCTATTCTTTTAGTTTCTTGTATGGGAGCCATAACTTTCTTTTGTTCTTTCTTTTCAATTGCTTGTTTCACTAAAGCCTGAGTGGTTTTCATTACTTGATGTGGGTTTATATTTGGAATGGCCACAGTACGTAAGACCCAACCTACGATGAGATTTTGATTAGGAAAACCCCCTTCTGCTACATCTTCATCCTTATAAATGTATGAATCTATAACATTTTGTCCCTTTAATAATCGTGATGCCCATTTTCCATTAATTAATCCCAGCTGAATCCTATAAGAAGTCCCAGGTATACCCAGTTGACTTGTTAGTGGTTCAAAACCTTTTTCAGCCATTTTTATCCTTTCTTTTAGATGATTTTAATTATATTGGAATCAGTAATAATTTGTATTTAGTAATAATATAATGGTATATTATGAATATAAATAATTTTATCTTTTAAATGAAAAATAGCTAAGAGAATTAGAATTTAATAATTTCTTACTAATTTTTTAATATCTTGAATTTCCTACAAGAATGATAACCACTAATGATTGTAAATATATTATTTTCTCTAATATTGAAGATCTTTTAAATAATTTTATTTTAACATAAGACTAAAAATCAAAGCTACAATTATGAAAACAATTAAAAAAGCTGATGAAATATTATCATCTACGAACTGAAAAATCCTTTAAGGTGATTGTATAGAGGTAAAATATGCTTTTGACAGAAATAATGAGCGAAATGATGTGATTATAGAAAATTAATAGAATTATATTAACTGTAGAAGATTCTTAAGAAAAAAATAGACATAAATATATGCAGTAGTATAAAATTATCAAGAATGATAATTAACTTAAAATAGATAAATAATGACTGTGATTATTCCTAAACAGGCGTATTTAACGATTATTGCTGCGAGTGTGAGATTTGCGAATCAAAAAATACCAAAAGATAAGTGGATAGAAGCAAACGGGATTTTTATTGGTAAAAATCAAAATGATGATGTATTAATTTCAAAAGCATATCCAATTATGCATGAAGTTTATGATCCCAAGGCTATAGTTGATAAATACGTCTGGTCGGAAGAAGATTATGCTTCGACAGTAATCATTGAAGAAGAAGCTTTTGATAAAGGTGATTATGTAATAGGTTGGTGGCATAGTCATCCAGGCTTTAGAGTTATGCTTTCGGGATTTGGTGATAGAAAAACTACAGTAGCATATCAAAGTTTAAATCCACTTGCTATTTCTTTAGTATTTAATCCAGAACGTTTAGTTAGACAGGTAGAATATCCAGAAAGAAAAGGGGATCCAGTAAAACAGTTGAAAAACGATCCAGGTTTTAAAATTTTCAGATTAAATGATGGAAATAACGAGAGAAGTAACTTTCATGAAATTGAATATAGACTTGAGGGATTTGAAAGCATAGAACAGTTAGTAATACAAGCACAAAAATTTGTTATTGATATTACTAACTTTTTCCCGAGTGATAATATTTTAGAAACATATGATAAATTTATTAAAAATCAAATTAATCAATTAAACTCATTATTGCTTGGTACTGAAGAATATTTAGCCACATTGATTCGTAAAGGAGAATCTCATAGAATCTATGAAGTATTAGATAATCAAACTCGTGAAATACGGAAATATGTAGCTGAGACCTTCATAAAAATAGAGAAGATTAAACAATTTATGGAGTATTTAGAATTTAAAGAAAGAGACATAATTATTCCAAAAATTAAAGAAATTTTAGCAGAGTGGGATGAGTGTGTTTCAAATCTCAACGAAAAACTAACATTATTATCTAAAAAATTTTAAATACTTGAATGGATTCTTTTTTTATCTTAATTTTATAAAACCTATTTTTAATCTAAGGTTTAAAAGGAAAATCTTTATTTTACTTAATATTCTTTTTAATTAAAAGAATGTCTAACTAAACAATTTAAGTTGTTAGAAGATTTATCTGGAGTAAAATTATGAAAATTTCATCCTTTCCTTTCGTAGCTATTTTAGGACAGGACAAAATGAAAATGGGGCTTATTTTAAACGTTATTGACCCACAAATTGGTGGAATATTATTATCAGGACAACAAGGTACAGGGAAATCAACAGCCGTGAGAAGTCTTGTTGAAGTTATGCCTGAGATTGAAGTTGTAAAGGATTGTCCATTTTCATGCGATCCTCACTTAGAAAATGAAGATTTATGTGAAGAATGCCGTATAAAGAAAGGAAAACGAGAGATAAAAGTAGATATTCGTGAAATGAGACTTGTAAACCTGCCATTAGGAATTACAGAAGATATGGTTTGTGGTAGTCTCTCTATCGATAAAGTTCTCACTGAGGGTATTAAAAGTCTTCATCCAGGTTTATTAGCAAAAGCAAATCGCGGGATACTTTACATCGATGAGATTAATCTCCTGCAGGATCATATAGTTGATACTTTATTGGATGCAGCTGCTTCTGGTGTAAATATCATTGAAAGAGAAGGAATCTCTGTTATGCACCCATCCCGATTCGTTTTAGTGGGTTCAATGAATCCTGAAGAAGGTGAATTAAGGCCCCAAATTGCTGATCGTCTCGGTTTGGAAGTTAAAATAAAAGCACCAAGAGATTCAAAGTTAAGAGCAGAAATAACAAGAAGAGTTATCGAATTTGATGATGATCCAAAAATATTTATTAAGAAATACGTAAAAGAAGAGGAAGAACTACGAGATAAGATCAAAAAAGCGAGAGAAATAATAAAAGAAGTAAAAGTGCCATCCTCTGTTTTTGAATTTGTATCTATGATTGTTAATGAATTAGAGATCTTTTCTCAAAGAGCAGATATAACTTTCATACGCTGTGCTAGAGCTCATGCTGCTTTTAATAGTAGAACACAAATTACAGAGGAAGATTTAAATGTAGCTTTGGATTTAGTTTTCGAACATAGAATTCAGTCGCTTCATTATGAGATGACTCCCAAAGAAATCCAAGCGAAAATTGCAGAAGTTTATGGAAAAATACAAAAAGCATATGAGGATCCAAATGCTTATAAGCCTAACCCTGATTCGGAAGGACCATTAAAACAGGATGATACATTACATAAAGAATTCAAACGGCAATCAGTAGATCCGAGGAAAGTTAAAATGCCAGAGACTAAAGAACAAAAATTACCTCCCCCTAAATATCCTGATAACAAAAAAAGGAGTCCTGCTCCTGCAGGAGGTTGGAAAGTAAAAAATATTCCCCTTGAAGAGATAGATCTAAAATTTTTTGAAAACCAAACTGAGGAATTGCCATTAATTTATAAAATGGAACAAAAATTGAGTTCTGTTCTTGATAATATCCGAAAAGAACGAAAAGTTTCAAATTATGGAGGTCGTGGTATAGGAAGGCGAATTAAAATAGCATCTTCTCAAAAAGGAAAATATATTTCTTATCGAAACCCAATAAATAAACCAAAGAGTTTAGCTTTAGATGCAACTATAAGAAGCTATTTGAAAAACACAATATACAATCAAACAGATATAGAATTTCCTATAAAATTCAATAAGTATGATTTAATGGATAAAATCTTCGAATATCGTGCACCCCTCTTAATTTTTTTTGTGCTCGACAGTTCTGCATCAATGTATTATGTGATAAAACAGATGACCGATGTAATTTTATCCTTACATAAGGAAGGATATAGAAAAAGAGATAAAATCAGTTTAATTATATTTAGAGGAAAAGAAGCAATAGTTCTTCAAAAACCAACAGTTTATTTTAAAAACGCTCTTAATAAACTAAAAAGTATTGAAGGAAAGTCGTATACTCCCATGGCAGCTGCACTAAAAAAATGTGTTAAGTTAATTAATGCTGAAAAATTAAAGAATAGAAATGTTATTCCTGTTATTTTCATATGTTCAGATTGTGGATCAAATATCTCTGTAAAATATCCCGACTTAGTCGCCCAAATACAAACTGATTATACACTAATCATTAAGGAGCTAAAAGAATTAACTAAAGTACTCTCAAAAAAAGGAGTTCATGTGGTTGTTTTAGAACCTAAAAAAAGTTATGCCACACAAGCTTTAGGGGTTAATACTTACGCTGCAGATAAAATAAAGAAAAATTTTAAAAAATTTGGTAAAGCTCAGCTATTTCAATTCGACCGTTACAATCCAGAAAATTTGATTTTAGAATTAAAAAGAATTCTATGAATATGAAAAAATTTCTTTAAACTCAAAAATTATTTATTATTTAATGGACGGAAAAAAGAAATCTGTTTTAGTTGTCGGTTTTAATACACGTCCTCTTGCTTATTCTTTGAATAAAGCAGGATATGATGTATATGTTGTTGACTTTTTTGGAGATTTAGATTTATATCCCTATGTTAAAGATTCTATAATCGTAACAAAAGAATTAAATACGAGATATAGTTCAATTAAAAATAATTATCAACAATTTTTGGCTCACTATACAATTGATTTATTAAATAAATATCCTGATATTGAAAATTTGATTATTGCTAGTGGTATGGATGATCATTTAGAAGAACGTAAATATATTCTTGATGAAATTAAAAAAAAAAAAGATGGTACTAAAAGCCTTAATAATAATATAAGTGTCATGGAAAATGCCAGAAATCTTTCTAAAATTTATCATACTCTTAAAGAAATGGAATATAAAGTTCCAATTAGCTATGAATTAAAGAAATTTGAAAAATCAAATAAATCTTTAGCATACCCTCTCATCTTGAAAAAGAAAAAGAGTTCTGGAGGAATAAATGTATATAAAATTGAAAATAAAGAACAATTAACCTTTCTAATTAAGAATTTAGAATTTAAAGGCTATGATTCTTCAAATTGGTTAATTCAAGAGTATATTGAGGGAATACCAGTTAGTTGTACCACAATTTCTAATGGGACTGATACTAAAGTCATAACTATTAATCGTCAAATTATTGGTTTAGAGTATGTTAATCCACCTAAACAATTCATATATTGTGGAAATATCGTTCCAGGAAACTTATTAAAAGAAGATAATAAATTGATCTCCGAGATTTCAATTATGCTCGCGAATATATTAGGATTAAGAGGCATTAACGGATTTGATTTTGTGTTAAGTAATCATTACCCTTATTTAATGGAAATTAATCCAAGAATTCCAGGGTCTATAAGGGCTTCAGAGGATTCTATGGACATAAATTTATTAGATTTACATATTAAAAGTTTTAATCAAGAGAAGTGGAATGAAATTATTGAATTATTAAATAATCATCTTTGCAAGAAATATGTTACTAAACTAATTTTTTTCGCACCTAAAGAAGTTCCAATAGATAAATTAGAAAAAATAAACAATCTCAAGTTTATTCAAGATAAAAGTGAACCAATCAAGAATGTGGTTAAGGGAGAACCTGTATGCTCCATCTTATTTAGTGCAAAATCCTTTTCTGAATCTTTTTTCGGAGCGTTAAAGATAGCAGATGGTATAAGTAAGATTATCTATTGAATTTTAATGTTATTTAATTAATGATTTAATTTTTGCTATATAAGAACCTAATTTTCTTTCATCTGCTTCTGGTACAGCAATTGCGAGAATTCTGGTTTCATCTAATTCATGAATTATAATAGAACCATTCTCACCTCCAATAATGGAGTATTCTAGACCTCCCCCCAATAGAATACCTGCTAAATTATATATTGCAGAAGTCATTGCAGAAAGTATTGGTTCAGGCATGGTTGATTGAATTTTAATTGGTAAACCATCTTTGGTTATTATTGCTATTACTAAGGCATTCGGTATAGCTCTTTTTACAGCAACAAATATTTCTTCTTTAATTAGGTCAGAAGTATCTATGATTGCAGATAGTTGAATGGCAAAGACTTTTAGGGAATTTATATATGAATCTAATCCTTCAAGTTCAGCTAATTGTCTGTTTAGATATGCCATTAGAGCAACATTTTCAGTTAAAATTGAGACTATTATTCTCTCCTTTCCAGTGATTAAATTATATGATATTTTTTGGTTTAATGAATCGGCTAAAATTTTTGAGGAAAGAAAAACCATACTACTACTTGCAGCAGATATTTCTGTTTTGGTCATTTTAAGCTCTTTTTTAAATTTACTCGCAAGATGGGTTCCTCCATGTGAAGATAATGAGATTCCAAGAATACCATGTTTCTCATTTATTTCCTTTTCAATTAATTTTGTTAAGTCAATTTCTAAATCATTAAAGTTAGGTTCTGAATTCATGAATTTATAATAGGAGTAATTACATATAAAACTATTCTTAATCCTCTATATATAGCAGAGAATAAAATTGGATATTGTCATAAAGAGGAACATTTTGCTATTCAATCAGCTTCATAAAATAATGTATAGAAACATATGATTTCTTTCTTTTCACCTAGATTAACTATAGTTGATTCTATAATTTTTATTAAGAATAAATTCTATATTTAGCTAAGAAATAAAAAGGAAATTTTTCTTATTTATTTATAAATCAGAAAAAAAATGAGATAGAAACCATGGAAAACATGGATGAGTTAAAAAGTCAAACAAAGACAAAAGACGATCGTATCAGCACACTACTTAGGAAAGTAGAAGAATTAAATACAAAAATAAAAACAAAAGATCAAGTAATAAAAACTAAAGATGAAATGATAGATAATTTACAAAAATCCATGAAACTTAAAGAAGATCAAATTCAAACACTTAAAGATTCTTTAAAATTAAAATCTGAACAAGTTAATACATTAGATAGTTCAGTCAAAATAAAAGATGAAAAAATCGAGGCGTTAGAAAAATCAATCGAATTGAGAGAAAAACGAATTAAGACTTTAGTTGAAACTACTGTTGGTAAAGATGCTCTAGTTGAAAAAGAAAAACTCGTTGACGATTTAGAAAAGAAACTAGAGATTTTGAATAATGAATTAATCACTGCGGATGAAGATTTAGAAGCAATGGAAAAAGAAAATGAAAAGTTAAGAAGTCAATTAGCTGCAGCTTCTGGAGCAAAAATAATTGATTGGACAGAAATAGAAATTCCAAAATCAAGAATTCTTGAAAAAATGAGGGAGATTTTAATGAAAGCCCTACATAATGTCACCATTGCCGTTCCCAATATCAAGGATTTGCAAGAATTATATTTATATGAAGTTAGATCCTCAGTGAACATGAAAATTTCATGTTACATTGATGCATCATTAGAAGAGGATGCAGAACTTTTAGAAGAATTTGAAAGTCTTGATAATATATCAATTCGAATGTATGAAGGAGAAGATAGATATGTAATAGATAGAGATGGGGAAGAATTACTGTTTGCGGTTATTGGAAAAAATAGTAATAACCATTTAATTATCCACACAAGAGATCCTAAACATTTAAAATTATATCGTTCCCTCGTAATGGAGGGCTGGTTACGTTCAAGAAAAATAGAATGATAATAATATGTAGAATCTATTGATAAACTCCTTTTTCTTATGAATGGCTCAAAACATTGGGCATGAGGCTTTTTCACATTTATCATTTAGGATAGAAAAGGCGCATTTTTGTTGATAAAAATTCAAATTAATATTAAATTTTTCTTTCATAAAATCTAAGGCTTCACAAATGGATATTTTAACGGATCTTTTACAACAATGCTCCAAATTATCAGCTATTTTTGATAAAGACCTTGAAGTCATCTCATTTGCTAAAGAACGTGGTATATCCTTACTGGGGTTTGCTCCAGTAAAAATACTTATGGCTACCCCAGAGCCCATTCCTGCTCCACAGGACCCATAAAAACCACACCATCCGCCAGGTATTTTTGAAGCTCTTCTAATTGCTTCTTTAATATCAAATAAAGTGATTAGTTCTCCATTTGTTTTTGTGATATTATTATTTCTTAATACAGTTATTATAACAGCAGGAGTTAATACATGATGTTCGGGGCCATACATCTTGAATTTGTGATGCTTCATTATTTTATCTGCTAATTTAAATGGGTCTTTAATATTAGTGCTTTCACAGATATCTTCAATAATTTCGATTGGGCCTTTCATGTGACACGAATCACATATATAATGACCATCTTCGCAATAAATATTAGTATTAATTATATTTTCGCAGAATTCACATTTTAATTCCTTATAGCCACCAATTTCTGTAGCATAAACCAAATCTTTTCCACACATTTCACATTTATCTCTTTTTTTCTCCATTGTTATCCTTCATAACCATATTAATTAAATTTCAATGAAAGATCTTTTTCTTTTTTCGAAATAAGCTAATTGATCATAGCCTATTTCTTTTATTAACTTAATTATATTATTAAAGTTAAATCCTAATTCATCAGGATGATGGGCATCTGAACCAAGCAAGATCGGAATATCTAATTCATGCATTTTTTTAATAATCTTAACACTCGGATATTGTTCTTTAATCTGTTTTCTCAAACCACTAGTATTTATCTCTATTGTTAAATTCTTTTTTTTTACAAGTTCTAATATTTTTATTACTTGCTCATCGATCAGTTCTGAATTTTCTGGTTTTTTATTAAATTTTTTTGGTAGATCAAAATGACTTATAATATCAAAATCAAATTCTACGGATCTTATCATTTTTTTTAAAGTGTGATAATAATCTAAATAAAGCCCAGCTATACTATCATACAATTCATAATTTTTTAAAAATCTATTATCATCAAATGCGAAGATCTGGCCTTTTCTTTGAAGAATATGAACAGATCCTAATATATAATCTAATCTATCAAGATATTTATCAAGATGTCTTTTATAAGCAGCAACCTGATGTTCTATATAATCTAATTCAAAAGCAATTTTAATTTCAATCTTATCTTTAAATTTTTCTTTTAATTTCTCTGCAGTTGAGAGATACGGTTCAATCTGATTAAGCTTCATTGCATATTCTTCATATGGTATTCCCTCTATTCCTTTTAAAAACTCGTAAGGAAAATGATCACTGAACCCAATAAGATTTATCCCAAATTTAATTGCTTTTTCCACGTAATCTTCAATAGAACCAATGGCATGACGACAAAGAGAGTTATGAGTATGCCAATCTTCTAATTCCATTTTTTTATTAAAGTAGAAATTTTACAATAATACTTTTATTTTTGACTATTAATTAAATTAGATAAACCTTATTATTATAGAATAAATAGATGTGGGTTTTTTGGAATTCAAAGATAAGCAGTATGATGGCCCTTATGAAGTTTCAGAAATAGAAATTCATAACGAAGGTCAAATTTTTAAGGGTATACTTTATTTTCCAAGAGATGATTTTAAAAAACCTTATCCTTTAATAATTTATTTTCATGATTTTCCTCAACTTTTCACATTAAAAGAGATTGTTAGAAATTATCAATACTTATTAGAAAGTGGTTTTGCTTTTCTGGTTTTTAATTTTAGAGGATATAGATCTAGTGAAGGAATTATATCAATCGAATCACAAGTATCAGATTCTTTTAAAGTTATAGAATTTATTCAAATTATGTCAGGAAAGGGAATTTTTAGCATTCAAAATATCAATATTCTTACGCACGGTTTTGGAAGTTACATCGCATTAATATTATGTTCCCAAATTAACATAATTAATAAATTGTTATTGTTATGTCCAATTCTGGATTTACAAAGACATGTTTATAATGAGAACTTTCCGAAATCACTATACTATATAAATCGATTCCTCCCAGGAAATATTCGGGGTATTGATGATATTGATAAATTTATTAAAAAAACTAAAATAGAGTTAAAAAGAAAAGAGTACCAAATTAAAGCCTTTATAAAAGAAATTGAATATAATGAAATGAAACTAATAATTGGAGAATTAGATAAAATCACTCCAATCCATGAATTAAACCAAATTATTCCAAAAGATCTTAAAAATTTTGATATTGTGGTGATTTCCGGAATGGACCATGATTGTATAGAAGATAATCATCTTGAAAAAATAAAGAATGAAATCAGTTCTTTCTTTATTAATTAGAAATTAAATTTTGGGATTATAATTATCAAATTATGTCTAATTTAATCAATAAGGCAAAATTATTTAAGATTGAAAAAAAATCCTATTACTTAACTAAGTAAGAATATTACAAATTTTAAGGGTGCAAAAATGAATTCAATGCAAAAATTAACCGATTTGAGATTTTCAGATTTATTGGGTGATGATGAAAAGCTTGTTTTTCTTGCGGGCGCAGGATCTTCAATTGAATCCCCTTCATCTATGCCTAGTGCTCGAAAAGTTATGGAAACTCTAATAAAATATACGTGTGTAAAATCAGAAATCGAAAAGATCCTTCAAATTGAGGAATTAAAATTTGAAATTTTAATTGAAATATTTCAAGATACTTTCGATAGTGAGCTTTCATTTACAAATTTCTATTTGGAAAATGATAAACCAAATTTAATACATTTCTTTTTAGCGGAAATGCTTAAAAAGGGGCATTTTTTAATGACTTCCAATTTTGATTCCCTGGTAGAATATGCTTTACTAAAATTAAATATTCAAAAGAAAAAGATTGTACCTGTGATTACTGAGAAAGATTATGAAAAGTTTAAAGATCCAAATAAACTACTAAAAAGTGGTAAATATACAATTTATAAGATACATGGCTCTCCAAAAAATATAATAACCGGAGAAGATACAAAAGACTCTTTTATTAATACGATTAGATTATTAGGCCTTAATTATGACAAAAGTAATTTACTTCAACTAGAACCCTATAAAGCTCAATTTCTCGAAAATATATCTGATGATCGCTCTTTAATCATCTTTGGTTATTCAGGAAAAAATGATTTAGATATCGTTTCAACTCTTAAAATAATGAAAAATTTGAAGAATTTAATATGGATAAATCATGTTAATGAGGATACTTCAACGGATAAGTTATACGAAATTCTACCTGAAAGGATGAGTGATAAAAAAGAAATAAGCGAGATTGATCAATTCTTATTAGATATTAAACAAATTAATGATTCAGTTAAGATATATCGATTAGATACAAATACACCGAAATTAATTGAGAAATTCTTGGAGAATAAAGATATTATTCCTTCCGAAAAGTTTACAATTGATTTAATGGAATGGCTTAGAAATAACATTAAGGAACCTAATGAATTAAAAAAACTTTATATTTCACATAAAATATTTTATGAAACTAAAAGATATAATGATGCATTAAGATGTTTAGAAAGAATATATCGTATAGCAGATGAATCTGAGGATGATTTATGGAAAGCAG
>JAEOSD010000054.1 GCA_016840545.1 Promethearchaeota archaeon | reverse complement strand
ATCTCTACATCAATACTAGCAAATACATTTGGCCAATCGGGATGAGTTTTTGGAACTCTTGCAATATGATCACATGCTATTGAACATTGGGAACAAGCAACCTTTTTCACAACCCAATCAATATTAAGTGTATCGCCGGTAAATGTACCATCATCAATTTTCTCCCAGGTTCCCTCTCGATGATTACGAATAGGCATCATACCAAGTTTGTTATAGCTTGTAATACCTGCGGGAGTGCCTAAATCTCGATATTTCGCGGTTGCTGGACCATTTGCTACTTTAATCAATTTTTTGGCCATTTTATAGAATTCAACTGGCTTTGCTACTTTTGTACCTTTAGTTCCTCTAAAACAAATTGCCTTTAAGTTTTTTGAGCCCATGACTGCTCCCATACCGGTTCTACCAGCCTGTCGATTTCTATCGTTAGTGATACACGCTAATTTACTCATTCGTTCACCCGCTGGACCGATAGCTAATACAGCTAACCGTTGATCTTGAAATTCTTCTCGTAGTAATTCTTCAGTTTCCCAACAACCTTTACCCCAGACAGTTTTTCCACATGGAACGAGATAATAATCATCATCATCTACAACCATATAAACAGGTTCAGGAGCTTTTCCTTTAAATACCACCATGTTAACTCCAGCTCTACGAGCTTGGGCTCCAACTGAACCAGAAGAAATTGACATCCCAAACATTCCAGTCAGAGGAGATTTTGCAAAAACTCCAAATTTAGAGCTAGTTGGTAATATTGTAGTAGGGAAAGGACCTATGGTCCATATAAATACATTTTCAGGTCCTAAAGGATCAATTCCTGGTTTTATTTCATCCCATAATAATTTACTGGCAAAACCATAGCCTCCAATCCAATCTCGGCAGAATTCATCAGATAATTCAGTTTTTTCAATCTTACCTGTAGTTAAATCAACATCAAGTCTAACTTGCGTATACCCTTTAACATCATCAGGTAAAGTTATTTCTTTAGCTTTACTCATGTTTTTCACTAATTTTTATTTTTTAAATTTTTATGTGAATATTTTAATATAGAGAATAGCTATTTATTAGGTTTCTTGTTAATAATGTTAATTTCCCCTAATTTAGTCCTCTAATATTAAATTCTTTAATATTTGATTTTGTATTTTAATTTTTTATTGGTTTTTATTTTATTTAAAATTCCCTAATTCCTATGATTTGGTTCTGATAAAATGACAATTTAAAATTAAAATAAAATTAATAAAAGAAAAAAAAATGGCATTATATTAAAAATCTTAATGATCGTCTAAATCTTTCCGTATCAACGCTATTAATGAATAAAAATTAATTTTTTGTAAAATATTCATTCATTCCAAGTTTTTTCATTTATAATCATCAATTTAAAAATACTTTATTAATTTTAAAATCTTGAAGAAACGATTTTAGTATATTTATATTTAAATCAAGTTATTGATTAAAATTGCATTACAAAATTTTAGAGAAGAGGGAACTCGGAACAAGTGGTATATTGTTTGAGATGATTTTAGATACCCCCTTAATTGCTCAAAAAGCCCATGCCGGAAACTTCATACTTTTACGAATTAATGAGACAGGAGAGAGATTTCCATTAACTATTGCGGATTATGATAGAGATAAGGGGACCATAACTATTGTTTTTCAAGTGTTTGGAAAAAGCACGAAATTACTCTCACATCAAAATATAGGCGATGAGATTCTTGATGTTGTTGGACCCTTAGGTAATAAAATTCATATTCAAAAATATCAATATCCGGTTGTGATAATTGGAGGAGGAGTAGGGATTGCTCCATGTTATCCTCAAGCAAAAGAATTAAAAGAAGCAGGAAATAAAATTATTACTATTATAGGGGCTAGAAATACAGGCTTATTATTTTGGCGTGAGAAAATGCGATCTGTAAGTGATGAATTGATAATTTGTACTGATGACGGAACGGAAGGAATTAAAGCACTTGTGACTGAACCTTTAGAAGAATTAATTGTAAAAGAGAAAATCAGTATTGTGATTGCTATAGGTCCCTTAATCATGATGAAATATATAGCACAAACTACTGATGGTTCTGGAGATTTACCCAAAGTAAAAACATATGTTTCCTTAAATCCCATCATGATTGATGGAACAGGTATGTGTGGAGGGTGTCGGTTCTCGACAGTAGATGGTGATATCTATTTTGCCTGTGTAGATGGGCCAGACGTTGATGGGCACATGGTAGATTTTGAAAATCTTTTAAAACGTTCGATTAGATTTAAAGATCAAGAAAAAGAGTCATTAGATAAATACGATCATGAATGTAAAGCACTAAATAAATTTCAAAACGAGGTATCTTAGAATGGAAATTAATTCACCTCTAATTGAAATATTACAAACAAATAAAAACAAAATCTTGGAAAATGGAAAATTTAACAAAATAGAATTTGAACAATTCATAAATTCCTTAACAAAAGCAGAAAGAGAAAGGTATCTAATTTTAGATAAAATTAAGGAATTAGGAGCTATTAATATTCAAGAAATTCAAAATCAATTGGATTTATCGGAAAAAAATGTACAATGTAATATCGAATATTTAAAAGAATTGGGTTTATTAGACTTTGTTGGTGAAAGGCCGAGATTCTTTGCAGAGTACATTGAAAACACCACAATTAAGGGGATTTTTCCTAGTGTTGCTCTAATCAAAGAGAAGAATCTTTGTTGCGGCTGTGGATTATGTGTTTCTATTTGTCCAGTAAAAGCAATAGATTATTCAGGGGGTACATTTGAAATTGATGATGATTTATGTATAAATTGTGGCTTATGCTATTCTGCTTGTCCAAGATCATTCTTTCCAAAAGTATTAGAAAAACTCGAAGAAAACAATGATCCAAATATTAAATTCTTAGAGCAGTTAAACTATTATCGTGACATTTTTACTGCTCAAACAACTGAAAAAAGAATAAAGAGAGTAGCACAAGATGGAGGAATCGTTACAACTTCACTTAAAACAGCCTTTAAACAGGGACTTATTAATGGTTCTTTTGCTGTCACAATAGGAGATCAACCATTAAAACCATTACCTATTCTAATCGAAAGTGAGGGAGATCTCTTAAAAACGGCTGGAGCAAAGTATACTAATGTTCCTGTATTAAAAATATTTCATGATGCAAAAGATCATAATAAATTGGCTGTAGTAGGAACACCTTGTATTATGAAAGCACTTAGAAAAATTTCATTTTATCCCTTTAATAAACCATTTTATGATAACATTGTTTTGAAAATCGGTTTATTTTGTATGGAATCCTTTGATTATGAAAAAATCATTGAATTATTAAAAAATGAGTTCCATGTATATCCTTCAGATGTCAAAAAGATGGATATAGATAAGGGAAAATTTATCATTTATGATCAAGAAAGCAATATTTCTAATATTCCAATAAAAAGAATTAAGAAATATGGAAGATTTGGATGCTTTTTCTGTGATGATTTAACTGCTGAATATGCAGATATATCAGTAGGATCTATTGGATCTGAACCAGGTTGGTCAACCGTAATTATTCGAACAAAAAAAGGTGCCGAGTTCTTTCAAAAAGCCTTAGATTTGAATCTAATTGTCAAAAAAGAAATTGAAGAGGATAGCAAGAGCTTTAAGGAACTGAGTAGAATTGCAAAATCTAAATTAAAGAAATACATTAAACAACGAAGAGTAAAGATGATAGAGCAAGATCCTAGTGAGAGAATCAAAAATTTTGAAGAAGTTCCGCAAGGATTAACAGATAATATGATGAAATTAGAAGTACAAAGGTGTTTACAATGTGGTTTACCTCTTTGTGTAACTGGTTGCCCTGTTAATATACGAATACCCGAGTTTATTAAACTTTTAAAAGAAGAAAAATATATCGAAGCTCTTTATAAAATTAAAACTAATAATCTTTTACCAGCTATTTGTGGAAGAGTTTGTCCACAAGAGAGCCAATGTGAAGAAACATGCCTATTAAATTCACTTGGAGAACCTATAGCAATAGGTTATTTAGAAAGATATATTGCAGATTGGGAGCGAAGAAATAAATTAAAGGAATGTCCTGATTGTGCCCCTCCGAAAGATATTAAAGTTGCAGTTATAGGTGCAGGACCTGCAGGATTAACATGTGCGGGGGAATTAGCAATGAGAGGATATGATGTTACCATATTTGAGGCATTCCACGCTGGAGGAGGTGTGCTAACATACGGAATACCAGAATTTAGATTGCCTAAGGAAATTGTAAACGATGAAATTGAAACACTGAAAATGCTAAATGTCAAAATAAATTACAATGCAATTATCGGAAGAACGTTAACAATTGATGATTTGAAGGAAGAAGGGTATAAAGCCTTTTTTATAGGAGTCGGAGCAGGGTTACCTATTTTTATAAAGGTATCTGGATTAAGTTTGAACGGTGTTCTAACTGCTAATGAATTCTTAACAAGGTCTAATTTAATGAAGGCTTATAGATTTCCTGAATATGACACCCCCATAAAAATTGGAAAAAAAGTCACTGTTATCGGTGGAGGTAATGTTGCTTTAGATTCAGCTAGAACTGCTCTACGGTTAGGTGCTGAACGTGTAATTATAGTGTATAGAAGATCAGAGGCTGAAATGCCGGCAAGAAGAGAAGAATATCATCATGCAGTTGAAGAAGGAATAGAATTTCAATTTTTAACAAATCCAGTACGATTCATTGGAGATAAAGAAGATAATGTTAAACAAATGGAAGTTATAAAAATGAGATTAGGAGAACCTGATCAATCGGGACGCAGACGCCCAATTCCTATAGAAAATTCAGAATATCTGATAAACACCGATACAATTATCATAGCAATTGGTACGAGAGCAAATCCTATCCTCACAAAATCCATTCCTGAATTAAGATTAAACAAGTTTGGATATATCGAAACTGTTGAAAGTTGCCAAACAAATATAGAGGGAATTTATGCGGGAGGAGATATAGTGACTGGAAGTGCAACTGTAATATCGGCAATGGGATGTGGGAAAAAAGCTGCTAAAGCAATCGATCAATATTTACAGGAAAAATTTCTTAATAAAAAAGAATAGATGTTTTTTATTTTTTTAAAAAGACTTAACTTTTTTTACTAGGAATCCCTGGAGGGCATATTTTTAAGCAATAAGAACAATAATTATAGTTTAGTAGACTATCTATACATTTAGAGCGATCGATATGAGTAATAATTCCTGAATCTTTTTTAATAGGTTGCTCATAAACAGCCCCTCCTTTACAATTTGTTACACATGAACTACAATTTTTACAAAATTCTTTCAATTCATCAAAATTTCGTTTTGAGCTCTCAGGGATATCCGCATCTGTGGTGATCATACTCCATCTCTGTCTCGGTCCAAATTCGGGTGTAATTATAAGTCCATGTTTTCCCATAATTCCTAATCCCGCCATAACTACATGAGGTCCATATAACAACTTTCCCCCAAATGGGTGATGCGCTTCACTTTTATATCCTTGGTCTTTCAAATATTCAGTTAGTTTAATAGTAATATCACCTAATACATTATACACTCTAAAAACTTCTATTTGGCACTTGGCGCTAGGAGCAGTTTCAATACCATCATCCCATTTCATTTCCATACCAAATATAATCCCATTTTTCCCATAAACTTTAAGATTTTTAAAAACATAATTTTCATTAACAGGGATATAACCTATGAAATCTACTTTAAGCTCTTTTGCTCTTCTTTCAAATTTTTCCCAAAAATCAGCAGTAACTTCTGTTTTAGTATTATTTTCATTTCCATATTTAGTTTTTCGTGTCTGCTGAAATCCTTTAAAAGTTCCTCTCATATATTTACTAAAAACTTTTGCAATTTCACGATCTATTACTTCCGGGGGCCCTGCATTCATGGAGAAAAGTTCTTTTGGAACGATAAAGACTAAATCTTCATTTTTTCCAATATATGTTGGCTCTATTCCTACATCAGACATTTAATTCCCACTTTAAATTTTTAATGAAAAAATTTTTACTTTTATTCATATTAAATTGATTATAAAGATAATGGTTTCTAAAATTAATTCTAAAAAATTCACATGCCCTTTCTGTGGCAATGAATTATCCTCAAGATTTTCTAGATGTTTTAATACTTATTGTCAGGGACAAAAGTTTAATCTCGATAATCTAGTTATTTTTCGGTTAAATCCCGAATTAGGAATAGGAAGGGTTATAAAAAAAATAGAAATTCCTGCTTCAAAATCATTAGATGAGGAAGATACGATTTTTATTACGAAATTTAAGGTTTTATTTAAAAATAATATTGTAAAAATTATCCATCCAATTGATCTTATACACAATACTTACAGTGTAAATGAGAAACTCCTAACCAAGGAAGGTATTGGGGTTATAAACTCAAAAGATTTTTTGATAAAAAATGGGAAAATATCATACGAAATTTTATTTTCTAATGGGAAAGTTTCTCAAATCGAAGAATCTGAAATTATCTCTCTGTATCAACCCACTGTAAAACGAATAATTTCAAATAAAAGAATTGATGATCCAAAAAATTTCTTAATCAAATACTGGGCAAATTTATTTCATTCCTATTATACATCATATCAGATTAAGTGCATTACAAACTCTCGATTATCTTTAATGCCTCACCAAATAAATGTTGCTCACAGATTATCCGAAGAACATTTTCCAAGAGTTATATTAGCTGATGAAGTAGGTCTTGGAAAAACCATTGAAGCTGGGATTTTCATTAAAGAGATGATGGCACGAAACTTAGCTGAAAGGATATTAATCATAGTACCTGCTTCATTAAGCTCCCAATGGGCGTTTGAGATGTTGAATAAATTCAATATCGAATTTACGATTTATGATGGAAAGAAAGTTAAAGAATTAAAACGCAAAGGCCATTATAAGAGTTCCAATATATTAAAAAATCCTTTTTATTATGATAATTTAATTATATGTTCGCTACAATTTGCCAGAAACCCCAAGTACATCGAATTATTAGCTCAAATTTCATGGGATGTTATCATTTTCGATGAGGCTCATCATTTAAGGCGTTATTTGTTAAATATAACCACAGGTAATTATCGGGAAACTCTTAATTATCAATTAGCTAGAAATTTAAGTAATTCAACCGAATCGATGCTATTATTAACAGCCACTCCATTGCAACTTCATTCTTTTGAGTTATATTCTTTAATTGAGCTTATTCAAAGAGAAGCTTTTGAGAGCTTTTCAAACTTCGAACATTTTAGGAAGAATATGCCTTTCATTAACTTACTAGTAGCAAATATCAATCAGATTGATAAGTTAAATAATTTTGAAGTAAAAAACACAATTAAACTTCTAAAAAGCCTTAATTATGTTGATAAGAAAAAGGATGATAAGAATATTTTAAATCTAATAAAAGATGATTCATTCAAATTAATTCTTTTAAAAAGAGTAGAAAAAGATCATACTCTATGGAAATTCTTGATAAGAAATCGAAAAAAGAATGTTTTTACTGATGATTTATTAAATAAGAGGATAGTAAAAACTATAATGGTTAACCCCTCAAAACAAGAATTAGATATATACAATGAAATTCGTCTTTATTTAGCTAAGATTTACAATTCATCAATAAGTAAAGAGAATATAGGACTGGGATTTATTATAACAACCTTACAGAAATTATTAACTAGTTCTAAATATGCATTTTTAAAAAGTCTTGAAAGAAGATTAGAACAGATTCAAAGGGATAAGAGTCTTTCAATGAACTTAGAAAAACTCAGAGAAGAGGATCCCGAATACTTTGAAATAGAATTAGAAGAAGAAAACATAGAAAGTGATACTATGATTAACTTTAATAAGGCTAAAAAACAGGATATATCACTAGATTTAATAAACCAAGAGAGATTATTAAAGAATTTTTATGATAAATTAAAATCATTACCATATGATTCAAAATCTAATAAATTAATTGAACTGTTTACCCAGATTTATAATAACAATCCAAATGAAAAGATTTTAATTTTCACTCAATTTGTAGATACATTAACTCATTTAAAACAATTATTAGAAAAGCAGAAACAAGATATTGATGTAGAAATTTTTTATGGTGGTATGGATATAGATGAGAAAGATAAAGCCGTTGAGAGATTTAGGGCAAGTAAAAAGTTTGCGATATTAATCTCTACAGAAATAGGAGGTGAAGGTAGAAATTTCCAGTTTTGTAGAGTCTTAATCAATTACGATTTACCATGGAATCCAATGAAACTAGAACAAAGAATAGGAAGACTTGATCGAATTGGACAAGAATCTAGGGAGATTTATATTTATAATTTTTTCTTAGAAGGAACGATAGAGACGGATATTATCTTTGCTCTCAATAAAAGAATAAACTTGTTTGAAGAATCAATAGGTATTTTAGAACCAATTATCGGAAAAATCGAGAAGGATATAAAAGAAATTATTTTTACTGAGACTGAAGGCAAAAAAAGAAAAAAATTGAATGAGTTTTATCGTACCCTTGACCAACAATTTCAGAGAGCAAAAGAAATCGAAATGCGATTAGATGATTTATTAATTGATAAAAAATCATTTCGTATGGACGATTTAATCACATCATTGGAAGCTTGCGAGGAAGTCAAACTAACTCATAATGAACTTTATCTTTTGATGAAGTGTTTTTTTGATTTAAACAATCATGCTTATGGATACTTGGAAAACTCGGCTAATGATTCTTCCAAAAATGAAATTTATACAAAGATTCAATTAAATAAAATTTTGGTAAAAAATCCTTATCTAAAACTTTCTAAAGAATATATTGGAACCTTCGATTTAGATATTGGGCGAGAGAGGGAGGAAATTGACTTTTTTGCTTTAGGACATCCTCTAATAAACAGCATTATAAATTTCTGCCGATCAGACACATTCAAAGGTACTTTTACACTTCTTAATTTAAAGAAAACACTTTTACCTGAAGATTATAAATTAAGCTTAAATAACACTCGAGAAATATATATCCTGATTTTTAATGTTAAATTTCAAGGATATATTATAGAAAATCAATATATTGCCATTGTAGTTGATAAAATAGGTAATGAAATAGAAAATTTAGCAGATTTCATATTGGATATTGAAAATTTCCACAAAATCTTTGAATTTAAAATACAAAATAATGAAGTGCCTCAGTTGAAACAAGATTTTATGGAATCAATAATTCAAGGAGCTAAATCCATTGTTAAAAGGAAAACATCAATTTGGAAACAAGAAATTAAGGCATTAAATGATAAAATCTTTACATTAGAGAGAAATAAAAAAGAAAAGATTTATCAATATAAAAGTAGAGCTTTGAATCTAAAAATAGAAGGATTAATGAGAAAATTGGAAAAAAAAGAAAGGCAAAGACCAACAGAAAGACAATTGAGAAATATATCAGATCTAACTGATGAGGTTAAAAAAGAAGAAAAAAAGAGAAAGGTAAAACAATTAGAAGAGGATATCCATTTTCTTAATAAAAGTATTAAATTAACAGAGAAAAAAATTGATGATTTGTCATTTGAATATGAAGATATTAAAAAAGAAATGATTAAAAGAAATTTAGCTAAATTCTATACTAATTTAGATGCTTTTGCTATTATAAGCTTAGTTGATTAAACTTATAATAGACAAAAGGTTTAAATGATGATTTTTCATTTTAAAAGGATGGTGACATCAATGTCAAACCCAACTAGAGAAGATGCATCATTGCTTCTTCAATTATTCGGAATAATGATGGGAGATTCAGAATTCAGGAAGTCTTGGAGATGGGTATATGAGGAATTAGATATAAAGAATTATGATGACTTTAAAGCGAAATACCCATTAAAGAGTGAAGAAAATAGAATGGTTCGAACTTTTACTGGTTATATGGAATTTCTAGGCACTTTAGTAAACAAGGGACTCATTAGTGAAGATTTAATATTTGATTTGTGGGGTTCATTAACCTGGGAAAAATTAGAAGCTCTCGTTTATGGTATCCGAAAAGATATGGGAATGCCAAGATATTTAGAGAACTATGAAATTTTAGCTAAGAAATATCAATATTGGGTAGAAAAGAATCCTCCCAAAATCTGAAAACATCTAAAATTTTTCTTTTTTTTCTTAATTTATGATTTGATAAAATGATATTTTCTGCTATATTTTTTAAATATTCTCGTTCCTCCTCCTTCTTGAAGAATTCTTAAAGTAGCTTCAGAGTTTAATATTTCCATACCTCCTACGATATCAACTCCATAATCGAACAGGATATCTGGTATAAAACTAACTGTAGGGCCGATAATAACAATATAATTAGCATTTTTTTTAAAAATTCCTATGATGTCCTCTAAAGTACCATTTAATATTGACGTTCCAGTACAAAATAATATGTCAACTTTCAATTCTTGTTCATTTAATTGATTGATGTTGCTCTTAATATTAAATTCGTTTGATAAAGTTTTAGTAATAGGATTATCATCTACAATTGTTATATTTTTAGTAATTCTCTTTATTGTTTCAATCATAGGACCTATAAATCCGATAAAATTAATTCTTGTCTTATTATTTATCTTTAAATAATCAATTAATTCTTCTTTCAATTCCATATAAGGATTTTTTACAGCTAAAACATGTTGGGAAGCAGCATTTAAAGTCGCAATTCCAATTATTTTCCGTAGACTTGGAGGTTTTAATGACCAGTTTATTAGTTCTGTGAATGACCTTTCTGTCAATTTTCCAGCAAAATTTATTTTAGAACAATCTGTATTATGAATTACACCCGGTAAAGTCTGAGCTACGCCTACAAATGGCTCATAAGCATATGCAGCTAATTCGACGCCTGTATAACCTAACCCAACAACGACTTTACTTACTTTAGGTGGTAATATTTTATGATATCTATAAATTTGTGATAGTAGGTCAAGAGTCTTTTCTAAAATCATTACTAATTGAAAAAGTATAACACTTATTTTAAGTGTTTAACATAAAAAAAATATAGAAAATACAGTATTAAAATGATTAGATTGGAATATATAATAATAGAAAACGAAAAAATTAGTAGAATTAAAGCTAGATTACTCATAGATAAAAATCCTGAGACTTGTAAAGCAATTTGGGAGAAACTTCCATTTGATTTACACTTATCTAGATGGGGAGAAGAATTGTATGGCGAGATACCCGTTACTATTAGTGAGGAAAATTCTCAAGTTGAATGTGAAGTAGGAGATGTTGGTTATTGGCCCGCTGGTAATGGCTTTTGTATCTTCTGGGGTCCTACACCTACTAGTAAAGGCGATAAACCTAGAGCAGCTTCTCCTGTAAATATTTTCGCCAAAATAGAAGGAGATGCAAAAATTTTCAATCAATTTTCATCGTTTAAAGGGAAAGTAATGAAAGGAAAGTAATTTGAGAGTATTTTAAAGATTAAAAGCTAATTTATTTCTTAGTTTTTAGAAAAATATCAGATAAGGCGTACAAAATTAAGAAAAAAATCACTAGTCAGTAATCTCTATTTATCTTGTTTTTTTTGATTTTCTGTTTTCTTCTATAAGTTTGATATCTTTTTAATCCAAATGAACCAAATGATATAATTAACATGACAGTAAAAATGATTAATATCCCTAAATTTTGGAAATCTGTTCCGATTAATACTCCATGAACATAAGCAAAAAGTAAAGCTACATAGTTAAGTATATGAAAAATTCTCCAATATTTTTGTATTTTTTTTCTGATTATCGCTGCTAATGAAGCGATATAAACTAATATTAAAGCAGGTCTACCAGCTAATTCCCAAAAAGCTATCCATGATGAAAAGTCAGGGACAAAAACCGTAATATCCATTTTAAAGATGGCAAAAACAACCGGATGGAGAGTAATCATTATTAGTCCAAAAATAGAATATAGATGGTGTTGCTTGACGAATGGTTTACCAAATATCTTATACAATTGTACCATAAAAGGCGACATTGTTGTGGCTAAAAAGATCGCAGTAAATCCAAATAAAGCCCCTAATCTTATGAAAAAACTATATGGATCGGAAATTGGTGTTTGTAAAAATAGAATTAAAACTATAATGAACAAAATTAAATTAATACTTATTAAACCAATGGCTTTTTTATTGAAATTCATATTCATCATTGTTTAATTATTTCTTTTTCCTAATATTTTATGCTTTATATATAATTTTATTTATTTTTATAAAGTAGGTATTGTAAAAACTAATTTCAGAATATTTTAAAGATATTATCCCGATAATATGCAGATTATATCTTAGAATATACAAATATTCGCGAAAGTGTGCTTTCACGAAAATTATGATCTCTATTAATATGTTTTTTTCTTTTTTTTTTTCTTCGTTCTTTTTTTTTTCTAATTTGCGTATGGTGGCGGAGTATTTACTTTTTATATAAGTTTGAAAGCTCTAAATAAATCAAAGATGAAAATAGGCAAAATATTTTTATAAAAAAAAACATTCTTATTGAAAATATATAATTAGAATCAGTTTTAAATGATGAAAAGATTTAATGGGATTGATACCATTCGTGGATTTTCAATGTGGCTGATGATAGCAGGGCATCTAATGGATTGGTGGATAAAACAAGAATTTTATTGGCATAGGCTTCATTGTTATGCGATTCTTGAACCAATTGGATCAGCAGCATTTCTATTTGTTTCAGGAATTAGCGCTGCTTTAGCATATAAAACGAGTTTATCAAGAATTGAAGCAACTGACAAGTCTAATCTCACAAGAGCAAGAAATGAATATTTGTTAAGAGCATTTTTTATTCTGGTAATAGCATTTTTATATAACTTTTTGATTGGATTATTTTATGAAGGTACCCGTAGTCTTTGGAGTTGGTATGTACTACAAACCATTGGATTTTGCTTGATTTTTGCGTGGCCACTTTTAAAAACTTCAATTTATATTAGGTTAATTCTTGGATTTTTCATACTAATAATAAGTCCTTTGCTATTTGGATTTTTAAAATTGTATGAAGGCCAAGCAAATTTTTATGGATATAGCTTTTATTTCCTATATCATCCTGAAGATCAATATACTATTTTATCATTTTTCTCGATTTTCCTAATAGGGACTGTAATTGGAGATATACTATTTAATTTGAACGCAATAAATAATCAAAATGAAAGGAAAGTCAAATTTAAAAACAACTTTATTATTCCAACAATAGGGATTGGTGGTTTTTTAATAATTTTTGGTGTTCTATTTATGTTTCCTAATTTTCTGATAATGAGATCACTCTCGTCCTTTATTTATGCTTTGGGTATAAATTTAGTCTCATTATCAATTTTAATTACTATTCAAGAATTTCAATTGATCACTACAAGAAAAAGCTATAAATTCTTATATTACTACTCATATTATTCGTTTACGATTTATTTAGCGCACAACTTATTGTTCTTTTTATTTAGTGATCTATTTAATGTTTATACAATATGGATCACAATTGTAATAGTTACAACGTTACTCGGAGTGCTCCTTAATTTTACATATAAAAAAATAGGAAAAAATGCTTCTTTAAAAGCAGTCATTGGGATTATTAGTTACGAATTAGCTAAAAGAATTGCAATTAAATCACAATATAAATTTGAGAAAGCTAAAGAAATTAAGGTTTCTTAGTTAGTAATTTTTTTAATTTAAACAAATCTCATAGCTGTTATAAGCTGAAAGTTATTTATATTTATTATATAATAGTTTTATTATAGTTTTGAATGCGTCATCAACATTTTCTCCGGTTTTGGCAGATGTTTGGTAAACTCCTATAAATTTCTTTCTGTTTATAATTTTATTGACTTTTTTATTATCCATTTCATTTTTATTAACTAAATCTACTTTATTAGCAAAAATAATAATTGGTATATCACCACAAAATTTTTTAATCTCATTGTGCCAATCCTTTACGTTGTTGAGACTCCGAACACCTAGATCATTTTCCTCAAGCGAATATACAATAATGGCTCCCTTACTTTCTTTATAAAACGAAGGTCGTAAAAAGTGAAAATTGTCTTGTCCAGCAATGTCCCATAAAAAAAGTATGCATTCATCATCATTTATTTTTTGGGTATACACAGAGAATTGTGCTCCTATTGTTGGAATATAATCGTCTTGAAAGCCATCTTCAGTAAATCTATTTATAAGGGAGGTTTTTCCAACAGCCCCATCACCAATAACAATAATTTTAAAGATAAATTTTTTAGGAGTTTCCTTCATAAAAAATAACCATAAAATACCCATTTCCTAATTTAAATATCATAATAAATCATTTCAAAAAAATTTTACTTTATTCAATTAAAAAATTTTTAAATAGACTATTTCGAATCCAGTATGAAGATGAGGCTTCGAAAGTTTTCATAAAGTTATAAACACCTTGAGTAATTTTAATATTTATACAAGCCAAGGAAGAATCATTATGAGATACAAAATAGGAGAAAAAATGGAAATTTACTTTGCTTTATTTGGTGTTCTGTTTGGAGGATTATTAATAGTATTAGCTGCTTTTTTTACTCCAGGATATAATCCATTAAAAAATACCATAAGTTCATTAGGAAATGGTGTAGCAAAATCATTATTTAGTATTGGTTTTGTAGTAATGGGGTCAATGAGCATACCTTTTTATATACAACTTGAAAGAGAATTAGTTAATATTAAAGAATTTATTAGAAGACTTGCAACAGGATTAGCAATTCTCTCAAATTTATGTATTTCATTAGTAGGGATTATTCCAGATGAAACCTACATTGACATATTTTTAATATTTCATAGTTTTGTTGCTTATATTAGTTTTGTAGGTACAAGCGTTTATATAGGTCTTTACAGTTTTTTAATGTACATTGGTCCTAAGTCAAAACTATATAGCGGTCCAAAATTTAAAAGATATCAAGCTTATTTTGGATTTTTTATTAATGGAATTTTAATTCTGTTAATTGCAACAAACCATCCTTTAATAGAATGGATATTAATGATTTTTATGTGGATCTGGGGTGTATCTACAGCAATACAAATGCTTTCTTTTAAATTCTTCGATATTCCTGGAATTTATTATAGAAAAACACAATTTCCAGAAGCTTTAGAACTATTTGAAGAAGCGCTCCAAATTTTAGATCGCCTGGATATGCGTGATGAGCCAATTACAGGCACTCTTAAAAAAAATATTGAATATTTAAGGAATCGAGTTAAAGAAAAATCTTAATTCTTTTTTAAAGGCATATTTTTATAAGCTAAAGTATGCAACATTATAAATTATAATTATTAAAATTTAGTAATTGATCTCAAGTTGTTTTAATATGAAGAAAAAATGGTACAAAGGAAAGGTATTTGTGATTACTGGAGCAAGTGGTGATATTGGTAGTGCCGTATGCAGAGCTTTTGCTCCTTTAGGGATGAGAACGTATTTATTAGATCTACCTAATCCTGCAATAGATGGATTAGTAGAAGAATTGAAAGAATTGGGCGCGGAACATGTAGAATGGTTTTCAATGGATTTAACAAATAAAGAACAAATTAGCCAAGTACTGAAAACTATAGGAGAAAAGGAAAAAAATATTGATATTTTGTATAATAATGCTGGAATAGGTAGTAAATGCTCTATTACTAATAATGGAAGTTTTGAAGAATATAGAAAAATAATGTCGATAAATGTAGATGGTATGTGGTTGGTTCTTCAAGCAGCACTTCCCTATATAGGTCGTCCAGCACCAACAAAAAAGCATCCTGATCGAAGAGAAGGACAATTAATCTTTTCCTCGAGTTCTGCGGGAAAAACAGGTGTTCCTTATATGGCTGCTTATGCAATGAGTAAAAGTGCGATAATTGCATTAGCAAATTCTATTAGAGTAGAATATAAAATTCAAAACCATAAAATCGATGTAATTACAGTAGTGCCTGCTCCTGCTGATACAAAATTTTATCATACTTCAGAAATGATTGATTGGATAAATAGTTACAAAAAAAGAGGTTTGCTGTTTAAATTTGTTAAAACTAGAGATATTGCTAAGCGGGTGTTAAAAGCATCTAGGAAACGAAAAAAGGAAATATTTGTTCCGCGTTGGTGGAAGTTATTAGATATTTTGTTTGCATTCAGTCACCATTTAATAGGAAATTTATTGATAAAAATCGAAAACCAATAAATCTTACATAATTAGTGTGAACATTTAAATAAACGATAGGAGATATTAAAGTTAATATTCTATTTAAATAGAAAAATTAATAGAAAAAAAGGTAAAATAATTATGACAATTCAATATGGAAAAATGATCTTACATGGAATTCTTACTGCAATATTCTATATCGCTGTTCCTCTTATTCTCTTTTATGTTCTTGAACTTTATAACATAATGACCTTTTCTGACAGTTTTAAAACCTCAGTTCTTATATTTGGAATTATTGGAGTCGTAATTTCTATGCTTAGACATGCCTTTCCTGAAGATACATCGGCAAATCGTCTTATTAGATTTGGAATAACCGTCTATTCTGGAATTTTTCTCTTCTACATATTCGGAGGATTTAATCCTGGAAGGAGTTTGGGGACTTATTCTATTGATTATTCTAGTCCACTTATCTCGGTCCAAGCTTTTTTAGGTTTACAATTAATTGCGTGGTTATTCTTGGGATCTACCATAATAAGAGGGTTACAATATTTAATAGAAGCTATTGAATTACGTAAAAAGAAAGAATATAAGGTTACTGTTAAAAAAGAATTTAGAGTAAGCAGAATTTTTAAAGCCTTAGGGATACTCGCAAGCCTTGTAATTTTAGGCTATTTTGGAAGTATAATTTATAGTGGGTTAAACTTAGACTTTAATCTTCAAAACATAGCGTATGATTATGATGATAACTTCACACCAATAGATTTTTCAGATGATTCATTAAGCCTTAATTTGACTTTTGATGTAGGTAATGCGGGTATATATGCTATAAATAATGTATCATTAAACGCTGAATTATTTACAGTTGAAACTGATAATGCCTCTGCTCTGCCATGGCATACAAAAATAGGAGGAATTCCCAGTCCATATCAAAAAACATTTCATTCATTTACTAACACAGTGGATCAAACAATTTCTATTAGTATCACTAATACTACTATAATCTATGGTTTAATGACCACTGATGGAGATTTAATATTGAGACTTTCATTTTCGACAACATACGCAGGAATTTTTATTGCACTAAACGTTTCTCTTCCATTTCCATGGACGCACCCATAAAATTAATCTCTCTTTTTTAAAATCTTCTTTTTTTAATTTATTTTATTGAATATTATGAATTAATTTATAAATTTAAAAAAAAGGAAATACTAAATGTATTGTTTAAATTATGCAAAATTATTAAAAACTAGGTCAAAAAGTAATGGAAATTCAATATTCTAAAATGATTCTTTATGGATCAATCAGAGCTATCCTCTATATAGCTATACCTCTCATAATAATTACTATTCTTTCAATTTATAACATCATTACATTCAGTCAAAGCTTTATTATTAGCATTATAATTATTGGAATCATTGGAGTGGGTTTAACAATCCTTAAGCGTATGTTTCCAAAAGACGCCATGAAAAATCGCCTAATAGCTTTTACAGTGGCTATTTATCAAGGCATTTATTTGTTCTATCTTTTTGGAGGCTTTACCCCTGGAGTAAAATTAGGCAATTATTATATTAATACAGTTCAAGCCCAAGTTCTTTTAGGTCTTCAATTAATCGCTTGGTTATTACTAGGAATAGCTGGAGTTTCGGCAATTCAGCATTTAATTGGAATAATAGAACTTAGAAAGAAAAAGGAATACCGTGTGAAAATTAAAAAGGAGTTTAAGTTAAGATGGCTCTTTAAAGGGTTAGGATATTTATTAAATATCATAATACTTGGATATATTATAAGTGTTATTGTAAGTGGTTTAAATTTATCCTTTGATTT
>JAEOSD010000053.1 GCA_016840545.1 Promethearchaeota archaeon | reverse complement strand
GTTAAATGCTTTTTTGTTTGAACGGCTATCCCTTTTCTTCTCTTTTTTAAATTTTGGCATATTATGTCCTTATTCTTTCAATTCTTTCCTTCAATTTTACAATTCTATAGATATAAAAAATGTAAAGTATTCCACTAGTACCAAAAATAATAATGGAAAAAATTAAAATTAAAAGTTCTTCTTGAGTTAACTCGGTAGGTAGTGGATTGTATGTAATTTTAATTAAAACATTATTGCTTATCCTTATATCCTCGGGATAAGAAGGAGGGTCTGTAGAATCTCCCATAATAATTTTAAATATATGACCACTTTCTTCATCAGTTCCGTATTCTAAAAAGACATCTTCAGGATCACTTTCATTATATTCAACAGGCAAGACAAATTCATAAATAACATCCTCTCCCTCTATTTTTCCAGCTCCACTACCATTTGAATTTGTATCCTCCTCATAAATTGAATTATTTAAATAATAATCTTTATATGTATATTCATTGGTACTAATATTTGAAAATCGAACGATTTTAGCATCTTTAAAATCTTCTGGGTTTTCAGATTGATTGCTAGAGATTAATAACCCCACAAATTCAAAATTATTATGAAGAAAACTAAATTGGATTGAGATATATAAATTTGAGCCATTTTGCATAACCCATAAATCAACTAGTAATGGATTTTCTGGTGTGGATTCATTTGGATATAAATTTAAATGTTCCTTTATTGCTTTGTTCCATTCATTTTCAGATGCATCAATTTCGCCATCTATTACAGGAGCTTGTCCATAAAGGGGTTTGATTTCTAAATCTGCCCCAGAACCATTTATAACTAATAAATAGGAACTAACCGTTAGACTTGTAATAAACATTAGGATAATTAATTTAATCGCAGTTTTTTTCACGGTTCTAAAGCCACTTACAGATATTTTATGCAAATTAGCTATATATCAACTAATGAAAGTGATAATTAAATTTGATATTTTAAGTTTCTTATACTTATTTCAATATGTTCAAAAAATTGAGTATTAATTTGATAAACTCAAAAGTGTTTTAAATCATGATAAATAATTAGGTAAAAGCACACCACATTCAAATTTATTAATATATACAACGAGATAAGTCATTAAGCGTTTGAGATCACGTCTAGCCTCGTCACTGTTGCTATCATTATAATCTGCAAAAACCCTCGGCCCTATAGCAACCAGCTCCCCGGAAAGATCTCTTTCTCTTTTGATAAGCAGCCAAAATGGTTTCTTCTTCTCATTATCCTGTATTAAGATTAACATCCAAGGATTGAAAGTCCAATCATCTTTATCTGGGGAAATTATCCTTTCAATAGCGTTACCCGTAAAATAATTCTTAGTTATCTTTATTGCTTTTAAAAGTCGGTCAAAATAACTTCTTTTAATTTTCAAATATCCATTGAATAAATTCTTAACATCAAATAACTCTAGTTTTTTAGCTGAACCATCAGAATATTTCAAGCTAATTTCCCAAGTTTTCATTTTTATGACATTTTAACTTTGATTTAAACTTAATTCCTCAATTTTTATATCTTTGAATATACTTTTAATTTTTTCTAAAGATTTTTCAAGTTCACTATATTTAGTATCAATTTTTCGTAAATCAAGGTAACATTCATAAATAACATTTTTACTTTTTGATACTAATCCCGTAGTATGAATTATATTATATTTTTGGAGTCTATTAGATAAGATTTCAATATCTTTATATAAAATGTTAACGCCTTTTAAAGTTAATTTAATGATCCTTTGATGCTTTATAGGATAAATTGTTAATTTTACATAATTTTCTGTATTTGATTGAATAATTAACAAAAAAGGACTATTTCGAGAATCTTTTACTTCTGATAATAGCTGAGTTAAATTTAATTCAAACTGATCTAAATTTTCTTTGATAACTGCGTTAGTTAATATATCTTTTTTCATCTTTTTCCAATATTTTCTAAAATTAACTATTCTTCTTTCTATTAAATATCATTTCCTTCACTTTATTCAATGATCTTATAGTCCCAGAAGTTTTAATAGGAGAGAATATTATTTTCTCACTATTTATCTCTGTTATGAGAGTTAAAGCAGAAATTACCAATTCTTTAGTTTGATGAGAGCATCTTATTATTCCATAATCATTCTCGAGATCAAGTTCTACTAACCATAATCCCGTCTTATTAGCTTCCTTTAGACCAAAGTATCTCCAAATTGATTGCCAAAATGCTTTTAATATTTTTTTTTGATCAAATTTACTCTTGTTTTCGTTAAAAATACGGAATAGAATATATCTTTGTCTCTCCTTATTCATAATCATTATCTCCTCCTTTAATGAATTTGACACCCTCTTGGAATATATTTTTATTAACACGATGTTTAACACGCTCTAATAATAATTGGACATTATCCCTGAATCCCTTTTTTGCGTCATTTAAAGACATTCCTAATAATGTGTGGCAAATACTTAAGAGACTTCTAGGATTTCTAAAATGATATAACTCACTAAAATTTCCACTAATAATGTAATTTGGTTTTAAATCTAATACTAATTTAGTAAAGCGATACAAATTTCTGAAATTCTTTGACTGAATTCCTTTAGATTTCATCATTATTGGAGCTAATGAAAATTCAATAAACGAATTGTTTTGTTTAATTAATGAAATGACCCCATTCGAGATTGTCTTCATAATCTCTTCATTTGAAAATGATAAGATATCAATTCTAGAATCTTTTGCTGCTTGAATTTGAATCTCTTTATCTGGAGTTTCCACTCCTAAAATATGAGGAAAAGAATTGAATTTTTTTAATGTCTTCTTAAAATCATTTAAGTTATTTGGTCTTAAATTAAAGCGATAATATAAATTTATATTTGTAAATTTTTTAATTTTATTTAGTAAGCCAACCTTAAGGTTATTTGAATTATTTACGGGTTCAAGAATTAAATGGTTTATACCCAATTTTTCACAAAAGGTTAGTCTATATCTAATTTCTTCTAAATTATCGAAATTTATTCTTAATCTTGATTCAAAATATGACAATAAATGAAAAACCTCAATTCAAACTATTAGATCTTACAATATTTCTTTAAGAAATGTAAGCATTAGTATAATAAAAAAATTTTATTATAAATGAATATTTACCAAGTTATAAATTTGATATTTTTGAGTGTTTGTATTGTCTAAAAAGAGGACACTTTCTGAAATAAAGAAAAAGATTGAAAAAGGAACTGTCATAATAATTACCGTTCAAGATTTAATTGATCGTTTGAGTCATGGCGAAAACATAGATTTTGAAGACGTAGATGTTATAACAACAGCAACTAAGGGATTGATGAGCGGAATAATGGGTGTATTTTCCTTCCGCCTTTCCCCACCAAAAGCATTAAGAAAATTCACAGAAGTAGATATGAATGGAATCCCAGCATTTCCAGGACCATGCCCGAATGAGTATTTAGGAATTGTTGATCTAATCATTTATGGAACTACTCAGAGCCAGACAAGAAGTAATTATTGTGGGGGATCTCTTTTCAGAGAACTAGCTGAAGGTAAAGAGATAGAAGTTATTGCGAAGAGTAGCGAGGGTGAAAAAGTTCAGAAAAATATGACATTAGAGGATATGCAGTTTGCAAAATTAATGGGAACTAGGCAAGCAATAAAAAACTATAATTCAATGATAAATTGTGAATCATATGAAGTCAATACAATATTTTCTGCGCTTCCATTTAAACCAAATAAAACTCAAATGACTTTCTCTGGATGCGGAGCATTAAACCCCTTTCAAAATGATCCAAACTTTCAGACTTTTGGGGTTGGAACACCTTTATTGGTAAATGGAAGTACTGGTTATTTGATGGGGCCAGGTACGCGAAATTATATTAAAAAACCAAATATGATGACAATTGCCCCATTTACAGGGATGCAACCTGAATATATGGGCGCATTTAAGACATCTTACGGTTTGGAACCAATATGTAGCATTGCCTTACCAATCCCAATTCTAAATGAAGCAATATTCAATGACATTGTAAAATCAGATAATAATGTTGCTTTACAAATTTTAAGTCTTGTGGGTAGAGAAAAAATTGGTGAAATTACTTATGGGGATGTTTGGCAAGACAACTTCTTAATGAAATTCAATCCAGAAGCGTGTATTACATGTGAAAAATGCAAAGTTATAGATATCTGTCCCACAAATGCTTTCATTGTGAATGCTGATTCTGTTCAAGGTATTGATAGGGCTAGATGTTTTAATTGTGGTACCTGTACTACTATTTGTCCGGACGCATTTCGATTAGATATGAAAACAATCAAGTTTGAAGGAAGGGATATTCCTATTATATTAAGGCAATCAGATAGAAATGGAGCTATTAAATTAGCAGAAGAATTAAAATTAAAGATTATTAAGGGAGAATTTCCCCTTGAAAATCCAATTGCCAAATTAGATTTTGCTGATAGTGTGAAATAGACAATATAAACTAAGAATTGAAAATAATTTCTGATTTGAAAATTGGGAAATTATTATATTAAAATGTAAAAAAGTCCCCTTTTTAATAAAATTTAATTTTCATTTTTAATAATCCTTTATATGTCTAAACACATTTATAATGGCGGGGATTTACTTATTAAATGCCTTATAAAAGAGGGAATTACAAAAATTTTTGGCCTTGTGGGTGGAGAATTGCTAAAGATTTATGATGCTATTGAGCGTTGGGGACGTGAAGAAGGTATTGACACCGTAATGGTGCGACATGAGCAAGCTGGAGCACATATGGCAGACGCTTGGGCAAGAGCAACTGGAGAATTAGGTGTTTGTTTAGGGACAGCAGGACCTGGAGTCACTCATCTGATTCCAGCTATAGCAGCAGCAAATGCAGATTCAATACCAATGTTGGTAATTGGTTCTCAAATCGCTAGAATGTTTGATAATATTGGAATCTTACAAGGTGATTTAAACCAAATGAGTTTAATGAAGCCTATTACAAAATTACAAGTTTCTGTAGAAGAGCCATATGAAATACCAAATGCAGTTCAAAGATGTATAAAAACAGCGTTGTCTGGAAGAAGGGGACCTGTTTTTCTCGAATTAAGGGAAACTGCATTAGTTAGAGAAGCTACAGAGGATGATTTTAAAAAAGTTTTAGAACCAGAACAGTATCGCCCAATAAATAGACCCGCAGGAAATATAGACAGTATAAAAAATGCAGTAGAGCTTTTAAAGACTGCTAATAAACCTTTAATTGTAGCTGGTGGTGGAATTAATGCTTCAGAAGCTTTTAAGGAGCTAAAGAAGTTATCAGAAACTTATAATATTCCCGCTGGAACGACTATAAGTGGAATAGGGGTAATTACAACAAATAAAACTTTTGTAGGAGGAAAATTAACAGCATTGGCATATAGAAGAGCTGCTATTGAAGCAGATGTAGTTCTCTCTCTGGGTTGTAAATGGGATCATACTATTATTTACGGAGCTTCCCCAATTTGGAATCAAGATCAAAAAATTATCCAAGTTGATATAGATCCCACTGAAATTGGTAAAAATAGGGCTGTAAAGGTTGCTATTGTTGGAGATGCTAAAGCCGTCATTAATCAACTATTAGATGAAATGGAAAGGAATCTCCCTAAAGTAAAAGTAACCGAATGGTCTCAATGGAATGATTATCTGCAAGATGTGAGGAAAACTGATAAAGAACAATTAGAAAAAATGTTAAAATATGACAAATTACCCATGAAACCTCACCGACTTATTTATGAAATCTTAGATTTCATACCAGATGATACGCAATTAGTAATCGATGGAGGAGATATTTTTGTTTTCTCATTGGATATAATAAGCCTTAAACCATACCCTCCAAGAAGTTTTTTCCGTTCGGTTTCAATGGGTCATTTAGGTATTGGAATTCCATATGCTATTGGCGTACAAATGGCTAAACCGGATAAATTAGTTGTTTGTATTACTGGTGATGGTAGCTTTATGTTTAATGTACAAGAATTGGAAACCGCAGTAAGGTTAAATCTACCTATAATTACAATAATCGGAAATAATTGTGCTTGGGGAATGATAAAATCTAATCAAAAACTGAATTTTGGAAAAAGATATTGTGATGTAGATTTTCCATCAATAGATTACTCTGAAATTGCCCAGGGTTTTGGATGTTATGCAGAAAAATTAGATAAACCAGAAGATATAAAACCAGCATTAAAACGAGCAATTGATTCGAAGCAACCTGCTGTACTTGATGTTGATATCGCGTTTGAAACTCCCGCTGCAATGAAATTACTTGGTCTTTTTAAGAAAAGTAAAGGTTTATTTGGAAAATAAAGTCTTATGTGTCAAAAGAAAAAAGTATGAGGAAATGATAAATGAATTATGAAAAATTTTTAGAAGGAAGAGTAGCACTTATAACTGGAGCTGGAAGTAGTGGTTTTGGAAGAGAAATGGCAAAGTCCTTTGCAAGTAAAGGCGCAGATATAGTAATAAATGACATCAATTTAGAAGGTTTGAGGGAAACTCAAGAAATTATTTTAAATGAATTTAATGTAGAAGTGCTTATTGTAAAAGCAGACATTTCAAATTCAATTGAAGTTAAAGAAATGGCAGATCAAGTCTTTAAAAAGTTTGATAATGTATTTTTATTAGTGAATAATGCAGGTATTGATAGTGGGTTATATACTTCATTAAAAACTAAAGAAGAAATTTATGATAAAGTTATGGCAGTTAATGCTAAGGGAGCTTGGAATGTCACTAAATTTTTTTTTAGGAGGATGAAAAGGCAAAAACAATTTAAACCTATAGTTGGAAAAATTATCAACATTGCTTCTTGTGCAGGAACTGATAATGGCTTTAATCCTTTCTTCGGTGTATATAGTGCTAGTAAAGCAACACTTATCGCATTTACTAAACTATGGGCTCTTGAACTAGGATCAAGTAATATAACTGTAAATGCCATTTCACCAGGAGTTCTATTAACTCCTATATATAATAATGATCCAAAGCTAATCAAAATGCTTCTAAAAACGAGAGGTGTAAAACTTCCCATAGATAGAATTGGAGAAGCGAAAGATGTTGCTGATGTAGCTTTATTTTTAGCATCCCCTGCAGCTGATTATATCACGGGACAAAATGTAATTTTAGACGGCGGTATGACTATAAGTATAAATAAACTGTGAAGATTTATTTTTTTATTAAATCAAATGTCTTTATTTAAATTAACAAAAGAAAAAGGAATAATGGAAAAAATAATTAAAATTCCCGAAATCATAATAATGAATTCTGTTTCAACATATTGATAAAAGAATGTCCCTATTGGAGTAAAAATAATGCTTGCTAAGATACTAAACATCGTCATTAACTGGTAATAGAATACTCTATTTTGAGCAAGTTCCATTTTATAAGGAATTAATTTTATCAAAAAGAGCCCAGAAATAAAATAATATAGCCCATAAATTATTAAAAATAACGAAAAGTTAAAAGAAACGATAAAAGGAACAATAAAAAGAGAGATGCCTATTATTAAGGTTGTGATTAGAAGAAAATTTTTACAATTTACCCTCTTAAAGACCCAACCACCAATAAGATTTCCAAAGGAATAAATTAAAATTAGAATAAACCATAAGATTGAGAAAAATGATGTGCTCGTTTGAATTGAAATCCAGGGTTTAATTGAATATGAAAATAACTTATCTGAGAAAGCTAAAAATAGAAATAAACACATTAAAATCATAGTTTTTTTGTTAAATGTAATTTTTTTTACATCATCTTGTATACTGTGAGGGTCTCTTGTTTTTTCTTTAAGGAGAAGGGTAAAAAAAGATATTAGCGTTGTAAAAAGGATTCCAATAATAAAAAAAGTATTCCAATTAGATGATGAGCCTACAATTATTAAAAAAAGTATTATAGGAAATAAACTCCCAAATATAGACCCAAATTGAACATGTAAAGCATTTTTGTTTTTGCTGTTGATATCTTCTGAACTGGTAATCATAATCTTATTTACTCCTACAATATTTATTGAGATGGAAACTAATAGAAGTGCATAAAAAATGCCAAAAAATATAGTTAAATGCAAATTAAAAATTAATAATAAGAAGCTTAATAAAATCCCCAATCCGCTAGCAATTATTAAATATTTTTTTTTTGAATTCTTTCTATCAAAATAAATCGAGATAAGAGGTCGTGAAAACAATGCTAAATAAGAAAAAAAGAGAATAAACGATAACTGACTTATATTTATTTCAATTATATTTGAAAAGTAAATAGGTACATAACTATTTGTATATGTAAGAATCATTTCCGCATTAAAATATGTAAAAAAATATACAAATGGATTAGACTTAGATGTCACTTATAAAAAACCTGGTTATACTAATGAATCAAATTACTATTTGGTTTAAGAAAAAATTTATAAACTCATTGAATTATATGAATTGAGAAAACAGGAATATACTAAGTTTCACATCTTTAAAAAAAAAAAGAGAAAAAACAAATTAGAATCCTTAGAGTCGGTGTTAAAATTTGATAAAACTTGATTTATTGTAGAGGATTCTAAATCCAATTAATTAACCACCATTTTCACCAGCGTGTGGCATTTTGACTATACCTCCTCCCCGTTATTCACGTTGAGTAATAATATTTTATTATAAGGGTTTTTAAAGCACTCGAAAAAATTTAATGAAAAAGAATTATAAAGAAAAAAAAAGAGAAATCTCTTTCTCTTTACTTTTATTTGTGGTGAGCAACTAAATGTCCTTCTCTATATTTTTAAAGTAAATGATTTTCATCTAAAAATATAAAAAGAGGATAATATTAATTAAGAACTAGCATCTAATAATAATGTAGAGAAATTAAATCTGCTTTTATGCCTTTACAAATTGATTATGAGGTTTTAGAGGAATTATCAAAGGGAGAAGGATTAAATCAACTCCAAAATATTTTTGTCTCATTAATATCTGAGCTAATCGATTATCTTAAATTAAATCCATTATACCAAGACATTAAAATAATGCTCGTCAAAGAAAATCTTGGTAAAGGAAAAAAAACATCTATTCTTGATTTAGGGGTTGAAAGAATTTTTACCCAAAAGGAGAAATTATTAATAAGAATATATGAGAGCTATATCAAATTTTTACCTTTTATTTTACTAAGAGAAGCCTATTATAGTTTCCTCCCTAAAGAAATCAGTAAATCAATTAAAATTTGCATTAATCAAATTATAGAAAACGATCTAAGCAAATTAATTGCTACCAAAGAATGGAAAAAAGTTATAAGAGATCTTCTGGTAGATAGGAATTATCTACATTCTCAGTTTGATAAGCTACAAAAATTTTTTAAAATAGAGGCAAAAGATCCATTTGAGAATTCTGTCCAATTTTTTTTAAAAGATATAAGAGAAAATGCTTTATTAATTAAAAATGAAAATATAAAGGAATTATACGACCTGATTTTCGAAAGGTATTCTTATAAGACGTCTAAATCTTTATTTAATAAAGAAATTATTGAAACTCTCTATACTTTAATTCAATTATTTTACGATGAAAAATCATATTTAAGCTTATTTGATTACCAAATTTTACTCAGAGAATTAAAGGATAGAATGCAACTAGATCCTGATATAAGTATAAGAAAATTTATTGAAAATTTGCAATGGATAAATAAATGCTCTTCAATTGCCCCCTCATATGAAATTTTTGATAATACAATTGATCTAAGCACAATTACTTGTTTTTTAAAATTCAATCCACTTTTAGAGAAAAATAAAATTAAAAAGATAATGGAAGAATGGCCGTTTATCTATTCCCCAAAATTTTCAGAAAATACCTTTGCTAAAGAAATATCTCTGAGTTTTATTATCCCTAAAATTTATATAAGTGACTTATTGGGCTATTTTAATAAATTAAAGTCATCTGGATACATTATAGAGAAGCAATTTTACTTGCTTTCGAAAAAAACGACATTCTTAAATCTAAATTACTTCACCGATATATCCAATACTAAGAGAGTAATTGATCCTTCTAGCGTAAATTATAAGAAAAAATATGAAATTGAACATAATATGGAATATTTATCAGAATCCAATCCATTTCCTCTCTCAATGTTTGATTTTGTCATTCTTGATCGTGTAAAAAATGTTTCAGTAACGGGACTCACATTTGACAAAAGAATAGAGACATTAAATGCAATAAAGGAAGATATAGAAAACGAGTTAAGAAAACAAATTAATTTTATTAAAGAATTCAAAAACAATTTTAACAAAATTTTACTTATCGGTGAATTAAGAAAGCAATTCTTACAATTATTAGATGAAAATCAGTCATTAGGATTTTTTTATTTATATAAAAAACTACATAATATCTTAACTTACTTAAATTTAATTCAAAATATTTTAAGTAATAATCCCGAGATCGATAATGTGTATAAGCTAAAGAACTTCTTAGATCGTAGAAATTTTTCTCAAATTATTGAAGAAAATTTGATTTTTCTAGATCGCAATATTGAAAAAATTGTATTTCATGATTTTATTCCACTTTTTTTTAAATCCAGTGCTTTATTTAGACAAGAAGTAGAAAAAATAGTATCATTTTATAATCTTTTGGATTCATGTTATAATCTAAAGATTTTCAATATAAATGATATAAAAAAATTAGTTGAAGACTATGAGATAAAAGGTTCGGTTTTAGTTGAAAAAATATGTGAAAAAAAAGAAAGTAGAATAAAAGCGTCATTCAAATCAAAAAGAAGTTTTAAAATTACCAATCAAATGATTGAATCAACAATAGATAAATTTTTAAATCTAAGTATTCCAGTGATAAAACCGTATTTAATTAATACTATTTTAACTAGTACATTTGCTAAATATTATCCAATTATAGTACTCGAAGATACTGTTGAGACTCGTGAAAAACTTAAAAAACTAAAAATCTATTTTCCAAGAATATTCATATTCGAAATGTCAGATTTAATAACTAGGAAAAGATATATTTGGATACAAATTTACTGTGTAAATATAATTGAAAAGGAAATATTTATTTCCATTTTAAATAATAGCTTTAACAAGTCTATTTTATTAGAAAGAAGATATTTTTGGAGGGGAATGCAAACAAGCTGGAAATATCAGCTAAAAGATTTTTATGATTTTCAAAACAAAAGATTTTTCTATATAAAAGATTTTTTTGAACAATTATTTGTCTTTTCTCAAGGAATCTTAGGTAATGAATTAAAATGGCCTAAATATCAATTAAATAACAAATTTCATGAAATTTTTTGGTCAAATGAAACAAGTATTGAAAACTTGGTAATTACTGTAAAAAACAGAGTTAATTATCAAAACGTCAATTTTAACCTAAAAGAGTTTAAAAAATTAATGAAATTCCTAAATGATATGGAAGTTTTTATTCTTGATCATTCGAAATTTGCAGAAATAAAAGTAAAGAAATTTTTCCAGGAATATATACATTCAATAAATTTCGTTCCAAGATTTCGAAGTTTCAACTTTTCTCAGTATCATTTGTATATTCGACCTTTTGACTATACCAGTTTTGATTTCAGAATCTTATTTATAAATTCTTTTCAAAAAATTAAATATCCCGGGGCTATTGAATCCAATCAAATAGTTTTTTGCTCGTATCTTTTTCCCTTTAGAACACCAAATAAATCATATTTAAATTGGTATATTAAATCAAAAAAAAAGGTTTCTGAGTATTGTCTTTTCTATAAAAAGAAATTCTATGAAATTCTCCATTTTACTTATAATCTAACTAAAGATGGTTGGGATTATTCCTCAATACGATTTAAATCTTATGTACAGAATGTACTATTTAACCCCTCCTATGAGCCAAAAATTCAAAGCATAAGGGAGTTCGATTTCGAAACCATAAATGATTCGGATGTTTATGGACCTGAATCTAAAGAATTTAATGCCTTATCTCAGATTTATAAAAGGTATTCAATTGATATTAAATCATATATTGGCACGAAAAAATATACCACAATTAATTATATAACCGATCTACTTAAAAAAAAATTAATTTTTCCTTATTTATCATTAAAGAATTTAGATTTTCAAGATAGAGTTTCAATTATTTTACCCAACGTGAAGAAGGAGTTTAATGAGAAAATTATTAAAATATTTAGTTTTTTTAACATGTGCCATATCCATGAAATTGAAGGGGAATTTTATATTTATGGATTTGAAGATATAATAACGTTTGAAAATGGCTTTTTAATTGAAATATGGTTCCCAAAATGTGAGATGGACGAATTTTTTGAGGTTTTCGATCTCATATTTCAATATTTTGAGATTAAGCATTATCTAATATTAACTGATTTGATTGATGGAAAACATTTGTTAAAGTCCGTCTATGGTAATTTGGAGTTCCTAGATTCTTATAATCCTTTAAAGAACCTTATTTGGAACGATAAGGATAAAATTTGGATGAATCATAAACTTTTTAATGAAAAATTTGAACCAATTTATCCAGATTTGTTGTATGGTGAAAAAAAGAAGTTTAATATTTAATTAGAACTCAATTTACGTTTTTAAATTTAATGTTATTATAATAGTATATTGAAAAAAGGAGATATTATTTGCCACGGCCTTTATTCGCTGCAATACTCGGTCGAGTTTTCTCAGATCCCCATCCTTTTTTGTGTAGTCCTCTAGCTCTTTTTCCAGCTGATGTTAAACCCCTAGTAACTCTTTTCTTGTGAGCTGGGTCACATATCCAATTTATTTTAGGATCTGATTTTATTACAGGATGACTTGGATCAACTAATATAACCTCATAATACCAATGTCTTCCATCAGAATATATTTTATAACTATTTAATACTTGCATGTTTGGATACTTTCTCTGAACGCGTTCCTCAGCAATCCATTGAAGATTTTTACCTGTTGTATATTTTGAAACTCCCATAGCTCTTGGTTTTCTGCCCCGTTTGGGTCTGACTTTATGCATTCCTCCTTTTCTTATTCTTGCTCTTACAATGATATAACCTTGTTTCGCTTTATATCCTAATGATCTTGCTCTATGGAGCTTAGTTGGCTTTTCTATCCTCTGTATTGCTTTCCCTTTCCTATATTCGATTCCTCTATACCAATGGGGGGTCTTATAACCCGTTTCATGCTTCTCGAAAGTTTTCTTTACAAAACTATATCCAGACTTCATAACTTCTCTTCTATTTAATGAGAATATTTATTGAAATAGTGAAAAATTAATTAATTTTATTATTTTAATAGATTTTTTGATATGAATTTAAATGCTTTAATTGATTTGAAACGTTCTTCTCTATCATCCTTTATACAAATAAACCCAATTTCTTTAAAAATAATAGTGAGTTTTTATTGGAATTTATCAGCAAATCATATATTCATACTTTATACTTGACAATAAATTATATATTTCTGATTATATTATTTTAATTAATAACTCCTTGAAGATACTATTAACGGATGTTAATCTTGTAAATGGAAAAAAAGCAAAAGGACAAGGAAAACGCTTTAAAAAAGCCAAAAGTAATCGATTTTGATGGATTAAAAATCGCATATGAAAAAAGCGAATTAGAAAAACAATTTCCTAATCTAATGTCAGAAATTTCAAATAAAAAGAAATCCATAAAAATAGATTCAGTAGATTTTAATATTGAATCCAAGAGTAAAGCTAAAAAGCTGACTAAAACTGAAGATTATAAGGAAGATTTAAAGGATCCAGGGGTAATTGATTTTATCAGAAGATGCACTAATAATGATGAAGCACTTGAGATACTCGACTATTTATTTAAGAGAAAAGAAATTAATCTGAAATTTTATAAAAAGCTTAAAACCCAAATACAAAAAAAAGACGGATTAAAGAAGTTAATTAAAGAATGTGGTGGACCAAAAAAACCAGGGTATTATGAAAGGAAATATCACTCCAAAAAAGTTTAATAAAATAATGAATTACATCTATTCAGTAATTTAGATTAATGATGAACTTATGACAAGTGGTTTGAGCTATTGCTCGTAGCAATGACGTTGTCGCCCCAATCTGAAATTTAAATTAATCAGACTTTTCAATCCTTTTTTTGAAATCAAATCCTTTCAAAGTTAAAGAAAAACCTCTTTCTTTTTTTTCAATAAGCTTTAGATCCATTAGCACTGGAAGTCTTCCTTTGATACATTCCATTGAAACTCCTGAAAATAATTTAATTGTTTCAATATCTTTAGCACCTTTTTCTATCGCATATAGAATTTCAAGTCCCATATTTCCTAAAAGATATTTTATATCCTCAGGAGACTTTTCCCCCTTCTTCATCATAAATCTTCTGTATTATTCTTTATTGGGAATTACGTTTTTAAAATTTTAAATCTAATTAAATAGAGATTGATTTAACGATTTTTTGGAATATACTTTTTCGCTACAACAGGCTTGCTTTCTTTTGGTAACAATTTCCTCAGGTATTCAGGAAATGTTGTTGTAATTTGAATATTTGTTTTAAGTACGATATAATTTTCATTTTTATATTTCAATTCTTCGATAACGTCATACTTTTTCAAAAGATCTAATGAGGTATTTAAGTGATCAAGAGTTCTCTTTGAAACAAGCTTCGGAAGCTTGTCTTTTGATATTAAACCATTCCTTAATTCTGAAAGAACGTTATATTTTCGTGAATCGGATATTATCTGGAATAATGTTAGAGTATCTTCTTCTAGTTCTTTTCTGTTTTTATTTTCATAAATACTAAAATATTCTTGCACTTTTGGGATTAATAAGTCAATAAGTTCTCTTTCGATTTGTTCTGGAGTCTCATCAATATACTCGATAACACTATCGGGAGGTATTCTTTCAGCATTAACTTCTTTTACTAATAAAATGTATTTTTCTACAATCCCGATTTGGTTTATAAAAATAAATTGTTTTTCTGCTAAAAGGTCAATTAATTCATTGAAATCTAAATCGGGGAAAATCTCATTAAACCACTCATTCAATCCCTCTAAAGTTATAGGTCCTTTTGATAGCTTTTTTAACGTTGAAAATATATGTTCTTTATTCAATAATATGGCAATTTTTTCTTCTTCACTTTTTTCTCTTGTTTCTTCGAGTGTAGCCCAGTATAACTCTTTAACCCAGGTTTTTATTAAAGAATTATTTTTTAAGATTAACTCTTTATCAGTCTCATTAAAATTATTTACATCATTTACGTAAAAAGCACTAAAAATTTCCTCATTTGATTGAAGTTTTTCAGAGAATTCAGTACAAAGAGTTGAAATATTTTGCTCTATCTCTGGTGATGTATGACGATCAAGGATAATTGAAATCATTAACATTTCTTTATTTCCACGATTCCAATCTGAATGTATTTCAAAATAAAAATTCATAGAATTTTTATTTTCGAATGAGTGTGTAAAAAAACCTTCACTTACAGTCTGATCCATAATATTAGCAATTCTAATTGACAACTGGTCATCTAGCATAACACTTGGATAAGAATAGAATACTAATGGACCAATTTTTCGGTGAAAATATGATAAAGCAACAATAGTGGACAATTATTATTACTCCATAAAAGTTTTTATCTCAATAATGTATAATATTAATTTTTTAATAGTATAATAAAGAATAAATTAATAATTAAGATTTATTTAATTTAAAAATTTTTCCTTACTTTTATTTAAAATTATTTTTCATGTAGGTATATAATAGACTTAATATATTAATCTTACTTGGTAATTATTCATCAATATTTATCCTCTTTAACGCAATAAGACAATTTAGATAAAAATGTTTGTATAAAAAACATTTATCTCCTAACTTTTAAAATCGTTATTAAAAATATCTGGCTTTTTATAGTTTTATAATAAATATTTTTATGAATTCACTAAGAATTCATAATAACCCTTCTATAATAGTGAATAAAATGGAAAAGAAAAAAAGATTTAAATCTTATTTAGCTATAGCAGGTTTTTTTATAGGATCTGGATTCGGCTTATTATTTGCTTTTTCTTGGAATGAATTGGTAATAGTATTAAATCTAGTTGAGGGTGCATGGCTTGCGGTTATATCTGGGATTATTAGAATAATAATTTTAGTAATAATGAGTTCTATTCTCTTTGCTAAGTGGTTTAAACAAGAAACAATATATACTTCAGACGCCTACTTTTTATTTGCTTTATTTTTCTCAATTTTAATAGTTGGGAAGATTTATGATATATATAACAATTTAATTGTTGTTAGTGATAATGCTACTGCTGAATTTGTGTTGCTCATAACTAAAATTAGATATCTTATCGTGACCATAAATATCATGCCTGTTCTTTATATTGGATTGGAAACAACATTGGCTCTTATAAGTGCTTATGCAAAAAATGTAAATAAATCACAGTTTAATAAGATAAGACTGGGGATTGTTGGTATCTATTTAGCAATAGTGTTGTTTATTATAATAATCGCCCCAACATTGAGTGCTCTTATTTTTGCCCTTCCTTATTTTACTATAGGAATTTATTTATTGTTAGCAATTATGTTTTTCTTTATGTATAAGAATAAAAGATTATCTCAAGCAAATGCATTATTGATTGGTATTGCTTTTCTTTGCCTAATTGCTAGTAGTATAATAAGATCAATTATAACTTCAATTGCCTTAGAGACCCCATCTATGATTGTTGTAGCTGAAGTTGTTACAATTATCGTAAATTTTGTGATATTCATTGGTTTCATTACAAAACCTAAATATGCTAAAATGTAAAAATTAATTTTGTTTTTGTTATTTTTTTTTTTGATATTTATAGTAATAATAAATTTATCTTTGGTTTAACATCTATTAATTATAAATATCAATAGAGTTATAATATAACTAACAACCATGTGTGCTATTAAATTAGTAGGTTTTGACTTGGATGATTGTCTTTTTAATTCAACGGGACTTTCTGAAAAAGCTAGAATAAAAGGAATTGATGCAATGATAAATTTGGGGTTAGATATAGATCGCGAGAAAGCGATCATTTTAATAAAAGAAATTGTAGAAGAATATGGTTCGAATTCATCTAGACACTATGATTATTTCATTAGAAGATTAATTGAAATAGAAAAGCTTTCAATTTCTTTTAATGAGCAATATAAATATATCGCAGCGGCTGTCATGGCCTATCATGCTCAAAAAATAAAATATATTGAATTATATGATGAAGTAATGCCCTGTTTAAAGAAATTAAAAAACCTATCTATAAAAACTGCTATTATTACTGACGGTATTCCAATAAAACAATATGAAAAGATTTTGAGATTAAATATTGAAGATATGATTGATTTAGTCGTAATTTCAGATGAAATTGGAATACGAAAACCAAATCCGAAGCTGTTTTCTTTTTTTCTAAAAAAATTTGGAGTCAATGGAAAGGAAACGATTTATGTTGGCGATAATATTTACAAGGATATCGTTCCAGCTAAGTTAAATAACATCCATAGCATTTATATACATCGAGGTGGGAAATATGATACATTTAAAACTGGTCAAAAAATATCAGTTGAATTTAAACCTGATTATGAAATAACAAATTTAAATCAAATACTTTCAATTATTGAAGAAATTAATAAACATGATCCTTTATAATATTCGATATGATTAATGTTGCTTGTATTCAACCAGAGGTTCTTCAAAATAGAGAAAAATGCTATTTTGAAATTGAAATATTATTGAAAAAATTGATTCAAAACCGTCAAAAACTTGATATTGTTTGTTTACCAGAGCGTTGGGTTCCTTTTGAATTAAATTTTTCTAATAATTTTCAAGTGGAAAGAGGTTCAGACTATTTATTTATTAAGAAACTTGCGTATGAATATGGTATTAATATTATTTCTGGAGCAATTTGGGAAAAAAGAAAGAAAAATTTTAAACCTACAATTACAAGTTATTATTTTAATAATCGTGGAGAAGAAATTGGTCGACAAGATAAGATTCATCTTTATTCATATGAAAAACAGCAATTTCATCCAAGCCAAGAATTAAAAATTTTTAAAGTTAATGCCAATAAATTTGCAATTTTAATATGTTTTGATATGGCTTTTTTTGAA
>JAEOSD010000052.1 GCA_016840545.1 Promethearchaeota archaeon | reverse complement strand
TAATTTAATTCAAGTTATAGAATTAACTCCGATACATGTTCCCTTTAAAGATCCTGTTAAAAAAGCTATGGCAGAATCCGAAGGAGGACTCGGAATGGCTATTGGAGCTGAAGAACCATGGTTAGGTAGTGATTTTGTAATTTGCAAGCTTATAACTAAAGACGATAATATAGGATTAGGCGAAGTATTTTTATGGCTTCCTGAAACAGGCATATCTCCTCATGATGTTATTAATACTATTAAAAATTGTTTAGGAAAATATATTCTAGGAGAAAGTCCTTTTAATATTGAAAAGATCAATTATCGAATGGACGCAAATCTAGCTCGACAAGAAGTCGCTAAGGGAATTTTAGATATGGCTTGTTATGATTTAATGGGAAAGATGACGGAGCGTCCAGCTTGTGATTTTATCGGAGGAAAAAGTGGAGAAGATATTCCATTGGCAGCACTAATTCCTCTAGGTGATCCTATCTTAATGAAAGGAATAGTTAGATCTTATTATAAAAAAGGATTTAGAACATTTCGCTTAAAATTAGGAAATGGAGTTAAACAAGATGTTGAAATCATAGAGACAATAAGAAAAGCCCTTGGATATGAAATCAGATTAAGAGTTGATTATAATCAAGCATATGATCCTCAATTGGCAATCAAAGCGATAAATGCAATTGAACCGTATAGAATCGATTATGCCGAGCAACCTGTAAAAGCAGATGATTATCTTGGAATGAAGTATGTACAACAAAATGTAAACGTACCTTTAATGGCTCATGAAGGATTTTTCAATTTAAAAGATTTTGTTACTTTAGTAGAACTTAGAGCAGTAAGAGTACTTGGAATTAATTCAGAACGCCCTGGCGGAGTAACTAAAGCATTAAACGCAATAAATTATGCGAAAATGCGTGGCCTTGGAATTGTATTACATAATCAACCTTTAGGAATCGCATCTGCAATGCATATTCATTTACATGTAGCAAAATATCATTCTATTGATCATGCTACTGAACTATTTGGTCAAGAAATGTTAGTTGATGACTTAATTCTAAAACCAATTAATTATGATAATGGAAGAGCTAAATTGCCAGAAGGGTCCGGATGGGGAGTAATACTTGATGAGCATGCATTAGAAAGATTTGCTACAAGTTCTACTATTACTTTGGAATAATAAATTTAAATTTTAGAATCCATCCTTTTCTTTTTAGAAATTAAACGATACAAATAATAGATTGAAATAAATACTTCAGGTAACCACTTTTTAAGTAGGATAACAGTGAACAAAGAGCCGACTATTGCTGATAAGAAAAATAAAGATTCATGTATAAATTCAAAAGGTACTCCTTTATAATTAAAAAATAGTAAAAAGGCAATTCGAAAAACATTCATAAGGTAAATTCCGAGCACTGTAATAACTAATGTCTTTGTTTTTCTTAATATAAAATCCTTTTTATTTAAAGATGCTTTTGAAGGAGGTATAAGTAAAATTAAACTAATTATAATACTAAATATATGAGCCGCAATACAATTTGTTGTAATAGCATAGTTTTGATTAAATGGGTGATCCGGTATAAAAATTGAAGGAAATATATTATGTTCTGGATCAATAATTACTCGTGAATTCATACCAAATAAAGAATTCAAAATAAAAGATATTTGCATAGATGTAAATTCATATATCCAGTAATTAATTTTAAGTTGTAAAAAAAAATAAATCAGAAGAGATATTAATGGAGTACCTAAAATTAGGATGATTATTTGGGTAGTGGAAAATTTGTACATTTTTCCATCAAGATTAATTATTAGTTTCTGGTTCAAAGGTTGTTCAGTTTGACTTTCTTTCATTTTCCACTCATAAGGAATATGTTTAGTTCAATATAAACTATGATGATTAAAAAAAAAGAAATAAGAATTATAATATTTAATAGTATTATTTTTTTACAGCCTTTAAATGATATGTGTATATTATAAATATCGAAAGTACCAAAAATAAACCAATAAATAAAAATGGCTCAAATCCAGGAATTTCGATTCCCTCGAATAATCCTGAAAAAAAGTTGCTTATTGCATCGGAGATTGCTTGACCTATTGCTTCAGCCACTGCTGAAACTATTTGTGAAAAAACAGTTGCAATCCAAATAGGAACTGCGATTATAATTGCTATAATGCCACCAATTACATAACCACAACCCTCAAAACCACCACCACCGCCACCAACATGTACAGAACTAGAAGAAGCTAATCCCCAGATTATACCAACTACTATTAATACTAGAAAAAATAATCCTAAGAATACTGGAAAGTAACCAGTCCCAGGCAAACCGAATCCCGCCATTACGATAAGTGAAAGTAACAAATCAACGCCTATAACTACAACAAAAAATATTATTACTTTATGGTAAGCTTTGAGTTTTTTTTTAGGTGGTGGGGGTGTGTTACTAATATAAGGTTTTGCTTGATCAGTTGAAAATGGTTTAGCTGATTCTAATAGAGCTCCACAATGAACACAATAAACATTATCCTTTATAGTTGGTTTACCACATTTACTGCATATTATTACATCTTCCGACATAAACCATCACAATAATGAAAAGGTCCTTGGAATTTCAATTTCTTTTAAAATTAAAATAATCTTCATTAAGCAATGCAAATATAAAAACATTTATATTAGGGTCCAATTCTTTTAATTCTAATAGATATTTATAACATATACTTCATAATAATAGACATTATAACCTAATTAAACAATTCTAATGAATTGATTTTATGGTGAAATAGATACTTGGATAATAGACAAAAATACAGATTTTTGGAAAGCTTGGCTTTAATAAATATTATCTTATCGATCATTCTCTTTTTAATTAACTTATTATTAATCCTTTGGATAAATAACTCTATTTCTTTTAATCAAATAGTTTTTACAGTATTGGGCATTTTTTTGCTATCTTTTGAAATATTTAGGCTTATAATAATTACAATTTCAGAAATAGTATTCTTATGGATTAAAAATATTAAATTATTCCGTAGAGCTTCTATTATAACGCCATTACTAATTGGAACCATTTTTAATACTCTCTTTTTAATTCGGTTTTTAGGATTTGCTTGTTTTGTTCCAATATTTAGTTTTATAAGTATGTTATTTATCTATTTTGCATCTGTCAAGATTATTCTTTTTAAACATAACAATAATCAAATTAAATCAGAAGAAGAACGCAAATCCTAAGATAATTAACCAAATTAACACCCATCCAATAAAAACAGATGTGTATATTATAAAACTAAGTTTATTCCTTAAGTTTTCGTTCTTAATATTCATCAGAATGATTAAAGCAATAATGCTAATAAACATTAAGTGTGCTGGTTGAATTAGACGCCAGACCACTGAAAAGAGAGATAATCCATGTGATGTATCACCACTCTGAACCCAATTAGAGACCATTGATAAGAAATATTCTGGAAAAATTATGTAAGGAATACAAATTAGAATTAACGGTAATATATAATAAATTAAATCTCTTGCTTTAATCTTTCTATTTATAATGTAGATAATTGGCATAATAATCAAGATTACTTTAAACGTAGCAAGAGCAAAAAAAATTCCAGATAGGTACTTTCTTTCTTTTTCTAACTGGATATATGATTCATATAAAAATAACTGAATTACCCAATTTGTGTTATTTAAATACATATCAGCAAAATATCCGATACTAGAAAATACAAAGAAAATGAGTAAATCATTTCTATTTTGAACAATCTTATAGATATTAATTGTGATATATATCATAGATATGAATCTCAACATGTCCCAGATGTATATTGAAACTTCAAAAGGTATAGAATAGAATGGATAAAAGATAAAATACCAAAAATAGAGATAAATTGCACTTTCATTTATAAGGGGATTTTCTTCATAGTAATTAAAAACCCCATTCTGCATTAAATCATAATTTGTTCTAAAGTTTAAATCCCTATTTTTCATTAATAAATCTATAAAAAATATTCCTGATAATTCTTCTTGAAAAAAGGTAAATAATATCCTAAGAATAATTAAAGCTATTGTTATGATTATGATGGCTAATATATTTAATAAAGTATAATGCTGTCTTGTCTCTTTATCAACAGCTAATTTATTTAATTCCATAATTTAATTTTCTATTTATATTAATTAAAATGTAATTTCTAGTTATTCAATAATACGTTTATCTTTTCTTATATAATATTTCTTTATCTCACTGCGAAGAACATAATAAATTAAAGCTGTTATAAAAAGGTGTATATTGATTGGAATGAGATAGTAAATATCAACAACTAATAGTAGAATTAATCTCAAGATCACTAAGAAAATAAAGGTGATAGAGATAAAAAACAAGAGAAATATTAATATTTTTGATATAATTTCATTATTTTCTTTAAATACTTGATAAATATCAAGTGAGTATCTAAAGATTAAAATGGCAATACTTAAAAGCAAAAAAGGTAAAATTAATTGACTATTTAAAATGTGGGTAAATACGATTATCATCCAATATATTAAAAAAGTTGTTAATATTGTAAATATTGGATAATACACCTCCTTTTTTTTCCGAGTTATTTTAACTGCTAAATTAATAAATTTCATTAGTAATCTTTAATCTTAAAGATATTAAATAAATTTATCATGAATCATATTTGATATATAATTTTAAATTAAATTTCATATTAAGCAGATAGCTTTAAATTATGCCGGAACTTCCTGAGGTTGAGGCTTTTAAGAATTATTTGGACAGTACTTCCTTAAATAAGGTAATAAAAAACATAAAGATACAAGATAATAGAGTCCTTCATGTTCCTGAAACTAAATTCAAGAGAGAATTAAGAAATAAGAAATTTATTTGTTCAATTCGGCATGGAAAATATTTATTTGTAAAAATTATTCCAAAATTTTTAGTTCTACATTTTGGGATGTCTGGATATTTAGAATCTTTTAATAACGTTAATGAAGAACCTACTCATAGCCGAATTCGATTTAAATTCACTGATGGTACCTTTCTTTCTTATGTTTCTCAAAGAATGTTTGGAAGAGTTGATATATGTAATAGTATTGAAAATTACATAAAAAAAAAGAAATTAGGCCCAGACGCGCTTAATATGAATTATGAAGAGTTTTTAGATACTCGTAAACGAAGAACTACTATTAGCAAAACATTTTTAATGAATCAGAATATTATAGCTGGGATTGGAAATATATATTCTGATGAGATTCTATTCCAATCTAAGATAAATCCTAAAGCCAGAATTCATGAATTAGATGAGGAAAAAGTGAAGGGTTTATTTGATAATATCAAAAAAATTTTAAAATATGGAATTGAAAAAAAAGGTAATTTGAAAACTTATTCTAATAAATATTTAATTCCACATCGCCAAATAGGAGAAGTATGTCCGGTTTGTAAAAATCAAATCGAAAGATATGAAATCTCTGGTAGACATGGATTTTTTTGTACCAATTGTCAAAGAATTGCTTAATAAAAGTAATTTTTATACAAAAAAATATAAAGCCAATTATTATAGGTTAAATTAAAGCTAGAAAAGTCCCTAAATTTGAAATTTCAAAAATATATATTTTTAATAATTCTATTGCTATTATTTCTTCCAATTCCATTACTACAATTTTGAATAGAAGGCGTAAATCATTAATTAGGATTTGAATTTATTTGGTTGAATTTCTATAAATTCCATGAAAAGAATTTCTTTATAACAAAAACGGCACATTTAAATAGGTAGATTAATATATGTGAATTAGTGGTTGACAATAATAAATTGTTGTCAAAAATCAATTAAAAAATTTTGGAGGTAAAAAATGATGTCAGATATAGATGAAGTAAAAAAGGTAGATATAAATGTTGACGATAAAGAAGATACTAAAGAGAAACCAGTTACTGAAGAAGAGAAAAAAGGAGAAATTCAAGTAAGAAATAGATATAGACCATTATCTATTTTTAGAGATGTTGATAGATTTTTTGATGATATTGATAGATTTTTTATAGATTTTTGGAGACCATCTCGATTCTGGAATTTCGAGCCAATCACACTAAGTTTAATGGACGAGGACAATTTCTTTAGAACTCCATTGACAAATATAGTCGATGAGGGAGATCATTTTAGTATCACTGCGGAGTTACCAGGTTTAGAAAAAGGGGATATAGAAATTTCAGTACGTAATGGTGCTTTAGAAATTAAAGGAGAACAAAAAAATGAAATAGAAGACAAGAAAGAAGGTTATTTGCGAAGAGAATACAGTAGCTCTAGTTATTATAGAAACTTTAAATTACCAGAGAATATCGATGAGGATAAAATTGAGGCAAAGTTAGAGAAAGGAATTTTAAAATTAAGTCTACCTAAAATTGAAAAAGAAAAGCAAGAGAAGAAAAAGATAGAAGTTGAATAATTTTTTTTTAAAATCTATTTATTAATGTTGTCCTTTTAGTATATTTTGAAAATAATATCATCTAAAGCTCTTTTTGGCACATGTATGCACCCATCATCATCTTTCCAATATTTAAAAGATTCCTTGAAAGGTTCCATTACTGATTTTTCATCAGGATAACCTAAGCTAATTACATGTGTTATCTTATAAAAGTCAGGGATATCTAACAATGTTCTAATTTTATTATGATTTATTGAACCCATCCAACATGCACCCAGACTAAAGTTAATTGCCCCTAATAATATATTCTCGACAGCGGCACCGATATCATAATCAACATAAGATTGTTTAATTTCAGCGTTAATAAGTACTATAATATATGCTGTTGGTTCTCTTCCACTTTCAGGAGTTCTTTCATTTTTAGGTAAAGATCTTGCCCATTTTAGCAATGAAAATAATTTTTTGCATATTTTATCATTTTTAACAATAATAAATTCTAGAGCCTGAACATTCCGTGCTGCAGGAGCTATTCGTGCAAAATCTATGAGTTTTTTTAATATCTCAATAGAAATAGGTTTTTGTTTAAATCTACGAATAGTTCTTCTTTTATATACTATTTCTTCATAATCCATTTTACTTTAGTAAGAATTGATTACACTTAAATAATATTAATTAAAAGGGGGATATTTATCTTAATTATTCATGAAGGGAATTTTTTTTAATTCTATTAATTTTTTTGCGATATCGTAAAACGCATTTTCGACATTTTGCCCAGTTAAGGCAGAAATTTCAATATATTTAAGATCTAATGCTTTTGCTAATTTTATAGCTGTAGAATTTTTTACTTTTCTCTTATTAACTAAATCAAGTTTATTTCCAAAAATAAATCCTACTATAGAAACTTTATCAATAAGATGGCTTTTTATATCTTTATACCAGGCAGAAATATTCTCAAAACTTCTTGGGTTAGTCAAATCATAAATCAAAATAATACCATTTATTCCTTGGTAAAAGTGCTTTCTCATAGTTTGGAATTTACTCTGACCTGCTATATCCCATATAATAAGTTCTACAAAGTCTTTACCAACCTGAAAATTTTTATCGCTAATATTGGTTCCCATTGTAGGTACATACACTCTACTAAAAGCGTTATCAGTAAATCTTAATATTGTTGACGTTTTTCCTACGCCTGGATCTCCTACAACAGCTAATTTGAATTTAAAACTTGCTTCTATTCGTTCTTTTTCGCTTGGTTCTGGAAATTCTTCTCCTGTAGTTAGAGATAGTTCTTTTTTTCTTAATTCTTCAAGTAAATCAAGAACATTATTTCTTAATTGATTTATTTCTAAAAATATATCTTTATCAATAGCATTTGAGTTTTCCAAATCAATTATTTTTTGAGAAGTATTAGAAAATAAAGTTTCAAGATAGCTAATGTATTTATAAAAAATTACATCATCAACTTGTCTAAATAGAAAAGTAATTGCCGATCTAGCAGATTTTCCTCTTCGTTTTTCGTCTTTTCTTTCTATATATTTTACAATTCCTTTCAGTTTAATAGATGGAAATGGGAAAATGATTAAGGATTCCGGTGTGTATCCATAGCTACCAGAAAGTAATGTAACAGCTTTAATGCTTACTAACATACTTACATTTTCAGGAAAATCAGAAGGATAGCAATAAACTGGATTAGGACCAAGTTCATCATGTAGATCGGTATAAATTATTGCATGGATTAACTCTTTACGTGACATTACTTTCTTATACGCTATATCTAATTTGAAAATATTAAAAATATTCTTCCAAATACTAAATACATAAAATGTTTTGATTATTTATATTTGGGTATCTAGAATAGTATTTACTCGAATATTAAATATAACAAATGTTTTATATGATTATTATTGCCTAGTTTAATAAATTTAAAGAACCCTACTATCTAAATCTTTAGATTATGGAAGCAAATAAGGCTTAAGAGTTTAATAGAATAAACTTTCTGCTCTTTTTAAAAGTATCTGGTTAATTTCTGGATAAAATTGGTAGAGTAATTCAATGTCTAAAACAAAACTTGTTCCTCGATTAAACATCAATATTACTCCGAAGGTTCCGCGTTCACTTTCCTTTATAAACATATTAGCAAGATAACCGGGGGTTGCTCCATCATGTCCTCGAAAATTATCCTTGTAAATGAGCCACCCTAATCCATAGCCATCTAGATCAAAACCTAAATAAGATCCAGTAAGTGGAACTTGTATTTCACTCATTAATTCGACACTTTCTGGTTTTAGAAGTTGAGTTTCGTTAACTTTCCCTAGATTCATATGAGCAATCATGTATTTTGCCATATCTGGGACAGTACTTCTTAATGAACCAGCCCCTGAGGGAGCCCAGTTGTAAAGAGGTATTTCAAAAATCCTATTACCAATCCTTTCATAAGGAATAGCATTCTTTCCAACAAAATCCGTGTAATTACATCCGCTATTTATCATGTTTAAAGGATCAAGGATATTTTCTTGATAATAATTTGGTAATGACTGATTTGTAATTTGTTCAATTAAATATCCAAGTAAAATAAAACCCGTATTAGAATAGAGAAAGTGGGAACCCGGTTCTGAATCCCAATTGTGGGAAGAATAATATAAACCTGTAGAGGTGAAAGAACCATTTAGGAACTCTTCTAGAGAAGGTCTAGGTTCCCAATAAATGATATTAGTTCCTAAGTTATTATTCATCCATCCGATTGTATTATTGTCAAAATACCATTGAAGAGCGTAAGAGAGATCTCTTGCTAAACCTGCTGTGTGAGATAAAAGCATTCGAATTGTTATTGGAGTACTAGTATAGTTTGGGTGCTTCACGTCAAATGGGAGATAATCATTAATATCATCATCTAAATTAAACAAATTGCTTTCATTTAGTTGAAGTATTGCAGTTGCCGTAAATGTTTTAGTAATTGAACCTATCATGTAAACAGTATCTAAATCGGGTTGTTCACCATAACCTTTTGCCCAAACTAGAGTATCATTAATAACAATCCCAGCTGCCAATGATGGAATTTTATAGTTTGCCATAATCACCTGAACCTTAATATCAAAAAATTTTTCATCGGTAATAATAAAAGCAGTAATAATAAAATAAGAAAAAATTCCAGCACTAACAATACCTGATGCTATAATTAATACAACTAAGAGCTTTTTATTAATTTTCATTTCTCAATTTTTTTCCATTTTTCTTCTAATTTAATTCTTTTCATAATTTGAGTATGTATAAAATTCGAAAAATATAATCTGATATAAAAAGGAATGGGAGGAGCGTCTCTAATCAAACATATTGTGGCTCTAATCACTTAGGGAATTGCAATTATTTTTGTAAAGAGATACCGTGAACAAACTCTAACAGGTCTAACTGAAGAACAAATAAAGCGAGAGAAGGAAAAAAAAGCTCAAAAAGCGAAATCAAAAAAGAAAAATTATTTCTTTTCTTTAAGAAAACATCATTAAATTGATAAAATATAGACATAAAACTTAATTTATTTTCATCTCTCTCCTAAAAAAGCTAATTTTTATTGTAAATTTTTGAGATGTGAAGATTTATTAGTTCGATACCAATAGATAAAGAAAGAAAGTTCGACAAACGCCTTCTAATCGTTTTCATGATTCAGTTTACTGAAGTTTTAGGATTTAGTAGTGTGATGCCCATCATCCCATTTTTAGGGTTATCTTTGGGTTTGAACGCGTTTCAAGTTGGATTAGTTCTTAGTATTTTCAGCTTATGTCAACTTTTCGCTAGTCCAATTACTGGCAAACTTAGTGATAGATTCGGAAGAAAACCATTGTTACTATTTAGTCAAACGAGCACTCTTATAGGATTCATTCTTCTTGGATTAGCTAATAATGTTTGGATATTAGTTGCAGCACGTCTTGTAGACGGACTTCTAGGAAGTAATATGACAGTTAGTCAAGCGTATATTAGCGATGTGACTGATCCCAAATATCGAACTAAAATTTATGGTTATTCAAGCGCGGTTTTTGGTGCTGGATTAATTTTTGGACCCGTGATTGGAGGATTATTATTATCAATTAACTTTTCAGCTCCTTTTTTTTTTGCGGCTGGAATAAGTCTTCTCTCTATTATATTGGTATTACTCTTTTTACCTGAATCATTAACTAAAAAAGAGGAGAAATTAGCCTTTAAGTTTGGAGATATCTTTCCTGCTAAGGAAACTAAGCGATTCTTTAAAACGGCTAAAATTCGAGGCATACTGGTGGTTTTTTTCATCTATAATTTCGGGTTTTTTCTATTTATTACAACATTTGCTCTATTTGCTGCCAATCAAATTAATGTTACTCCCCAAGAGGTTAGTTTTTATATGGCCTGGATTGGCGTTCTTAGGGTCATTTTTCAGAGTGCTCTCATCAATCCATTAACGAAAAAATTAGGTGAGAACAGAACTACAGGAATAGGTGTTTTTGTGATGATTTTTGCTATGGCAATCTTGATATTTTCTACTAGCTATTGGATTGTATATCTTCCGTTTTTCTTTTTAGCATTTGGAACAGGTGTGGTTCGCCCTATTCTAACTAGCAAACTAACGAAAACTGTTAAAAGAGAGGAAACAGGTAGTGTATTAGGCGTAAATAATGCTTTAACAAGCATTGGTCAGATAATTGCTCCAATTCTAGGTGGATTTATTTTAGAATTTCTGCCAACTCAAACACTCCCAATTTTATCAGCAGTCATATTCGCTCTCATATTTCTCATGTGGAGATGGGCATTTGGAAATTCGGTTCATGAAGAAAAAGAGCAAATAATCATATCAAAAGAACAAGATATAAGTTAATAATTATTTCATTGGAATTTTTTCAATTATTCATAATATCTCTGTAATATCAAGGTAATATTGATGTGATTGATGTGATATCTGATCGTGAAACTAAGCTTTCACGAATTTTGTATTCTAATATTTATTATTTAAATGTCTTATAGAGTTTAATCGCTAAATCATTAAAAGCAGAATCAACATTTTCACCCGTTAATGCGCTTGTTTCTATATAATCAAGATTATGAGTATTTGCTAATTCAAATGCTCTTTCAGCAGTAATTTGTAAATCCTCAATTAAATCCTTCTTATTTCCTACTATAAACCCAACTAAATCTGGACGATTTTTTAATTGGTTCTTTACGTCGAAATACCAATTAGAAATATTTTCAAAGGATTTTTGATTACTTAAATCAAAAACCAAAAAAATACCGTCTGAACCAAGATAAAATTGCTGTCTCATCGTTTCAAATTTAATTTGCCCAGCAATATCCCATAAGACTAACTGGACAGTTGAGTCTTCAATTTTGAAAATCTTATCAGATACATGCACTCCGAGCGTAGGAATATAAGTTCTTCTAAACGCGTTATTAGTATATCTTAAAATTAGAGAAGTCTTTCCTACTCCAGGATCTCCTACAATAGCTATTTTAAATTTATAATCAATAAGACCAGCATCTTTTACTTCTTGCTCAGGAAATTCTTTCGCTTGAACTTTTTCTTTATTCTTTAATTCTTCTAATAAATTTGATATATTTAATTCAAATTCATGTAATAGCTCGGAATATGTTTCTTTAAGCGCATTTGTTTTTTCAAGATTGATAATTTTTTGTGTAATTTCATCAAAAGGAGGAGTAAGCTGATTCATATATTTATAGAAAATTACATCATCTATTTCCGGAAATAATAAAGCTATGGCAGATTGTCCTATGCCACCACGCCTATTTGGATCTTCCCACTTAATATATTTAATTAATCCTTTCAAATTAAACGTTGGAAAGGGAAGTACTACCAATGATTGGGGTACAAGACCTTGTTCTCCTGAAAGAACAGCGATGACTTTAATTACAATATGCATTACATCATTTGGTGCATAATTAATAGGAAGCCATACAAGAGGATTTGGTCCGAGTTCATCATCAAGCTGCGCGTACAAAAGTACTGTAATAACTTCTTCTTTCATTGTATATTGAAATATTATCTTTTTAATGAATTTAACTAAACGCTAGTAATATTAGTTTTTTATAATATAAATTTTAACTTTCCCTTTAATTATTTAATTCAAAATCCTAATTAAAAGAAATTAATTTTCCATTAGGATCACAAAAATTAAATTTAATTATAATTTTAACAGATCAACTGGCTAATTTTTGTTTTTACAACAAATAATATCATAATGGTGAAATAACCATTGTCACAAAAGAAGTTTAGTGAGGAGGTGGAGAAAGCTTTTAATAATGTTACCCACTTACTTCAAGGTATGATAAACGATAGAGCAGTACCCAGAAATATTAAAAGAATAGCCCAAAGAGGAGTAAATGAGCTACAGAGAGAAGATGATTCAGCAGCAGTTCTTTCGAGTAATGTGATGTACATGATGGACGATCTAACTCTTGATCCAAATTTACCATTTCACAGCCGAACTACAATTTACAGAATTCTTTCTATCTTAGAAAAAATAAAGGATATTTAAAAAATATTCTGAGGTTTAATCTTTTTTCTTTTATATTGAAGTTAAATTATAAAGAATCTATAGCTAGCTAGAATATTCCAAATTGACGAATTTTTTTATTAATTAAAGGTATTTTTTTTCCAAGTTCCTTGATTCGGTCGTCATTTTCTGTATAAATTCCCTCAAAATCATCCACCTGTTCCTTATTAATCTCACTCATAAAATTATGAGAAATTCTTGAAATTTCTTCGAAAATTTTATCAAATTTTTGAGTTATATCTTGAAGTTCAGTATCGATATTCTTATGTTGTTTACGGATCATATTTCTCAATTTCCCTCTTGGAATTCTTATATTATCTATTAATGTATCACATGCATCAAGTAATTCATAAGCTTTTGTTTTATTTTCTGATGCTAATCTTGATTCTATTATTTCTGTTCTGTAAGTATTAATCCTCCCTCGTGCATATGTATCAAAATTTAAAGAAATAGAATCAATTCCTTCTCGTACTAAAAATCTTAGGAATTCAGGATCGTCGCTAGGAGCTTGTCCACAAATTCCTACTTTTCTTCCATATTTATGAGCTGTCTTTATTAAGTGGTTGAGGGATCGTCGCATTGCTTCACTATTAGTAGTATAACTATAACTTTTTGCGATTGGAATAAGTTTAGCTTCATCTCTATCAGTTCCATAAGTTAGCATTGTAAGATCATTACTTCCCACAGAAAAACCATCAACATATTCGCAGAATAAATCTGCACAAATAATATTTGAGGGAATTTCTGCCATAACATAGACCATTAGCCCGTCTTGACCTCGAATTAGACCCTCATCTTCCATAATTTCTATAACTTTTTTACACTCATCAGGTGATCGACAAAATGGAATCATTGGAATTATATTCTTTAACCCCCATTCACGTGCTTTTGATATGGCTTTTAATTCTAAAATAAATGCGTTTTGGAAATCATCTGAAACATAACGTGAAGCTCCTCTAAATCCTAACATTGGATTATTTTCTTCACTTTCATAAAGCCATCCTCCTAATAAATTCTCATATTCATTAGTCTTAAAATCTGAAAGCCTAACAATACAAGGGGCAATATTTCCATCGGGTAAAGTTTTCCAGACTCCTGCAGCTATAGTTGCTATGCCCTCAGCTAATTTTTCTATATAAAAAGCTTCTTTGTCATCATAACCAACTGTTAATTCTCGAATTTTGTCAAATGTATCCTTAAGTTTCTTAATTTGTTGATTAAAGGGGTCCTTATGATAAAGATCACTTTTTTTAATACTTTCAATTCTTTTGCGTTGTTCTAAAAGAATATCATATCTCATTATTAGAGTATCAAAGTCAATTAAGGCATTTGGATGAATCTGAATCTCATCATTAATTATAAATTCTAACCTTGCTAGACCAGTTCCATCAGGATATTTACCAGAGGATAATGCCCCTTTTGGAATTCCTAAATTGACTAAAACTTGAGTCTTAGTATGAGGGAGTTTAGCAAATTCAATAGTATCATAATCATATTCTACTTCTTTGGTCCAAATTCTTGGCTCACCCTCACTGCAATCAATAGTGACAGTTTTAAGATCTTCTTCACGCTGTTTTTCTTTTATAATTTCTAATATATTTTCAGCTCCGACAATTGAGGCAATATTTAATTCTCTTGAAACAATCGCGGCATGGCATGTAGGGCCACCCCTCTCAGTTATAACTCCTCCAAGGTTTTGCATATAAGAGGTCCAATCTGGATTTGTTTCTTCCGTAATTAAGATATCTCCTTCTTCTAATAAATAAGCATCATTGATAGATTCAACTACTTTTATTTTACCATAACCTATTCGACGACCAATTGCTGTCCCAGAATTTTCTATTAAATAGCCGCTTTTAGTTAATTTATTGGAATCTTCTAATAAATAGAATATTTCTTCTGTATCTCCTTTTTGGGAATGGACAGTTTCTGGCCTTGCTTGAACAATATAGATTTTTCCATTATTCCCAAGAGCCCACTCAATATCCATAGGTCTTCTATAATGCTCACGAATTTTTATTGCATAGTCTGCTAAGATTCTTACTTGATCTGAATTCAAGCAGAATGTTTTTTGCTTTTCTGTATCAACTGGAACTGTAATAGTTCCACCTTTTTCTTTATCAAATACCATCATTTTTTCTTTTCTTACTAGAGTACGACTGATTATTGGTAACTGTGGGCTATGTTTAAACACTATGAATTCATCTCCCTTTTCAATACCTTGTACTATTAATTCTCCTAATCCAAAAGTTCCTCGGATCACCACCACATTTGGATTTCCCGAATCTGGTCCCTCTGTGAACATAACCCCCGAGGTCTTTACACCCTTTAAGCCTCCAGCCATTTCTTGGACTCCCACACTTAATTTAACAGCAAAATGATCAAATCCTGCTCTTTCGCGATACATAGTTGCTCGTGTAGTAAAAACAGAAGCCATATCTTTGAGGATATATTCTAATATTTGATTTTCGCCAGAAATATTTAAATGGGTATCTTGTTGACCAGCAAAAGAAGCATCTGGAAGATCCTCAGCTGTAGCTGAACTCCTTACGGCAAAGGTTGTATCTTCTCCTATACGAGCAGTAAGTTTAAAATAAGCGTCCAAAATCTCATCTGCTAAGCTATCTGGGATTTTTGCTTGTTCTATGGAGTATCTAATATCCGCACAAAATTTATCTACTTCTTTAATTGATTTAATATCTTCTTTTGTTAATTCATCGGAAATCTTGTTAATAGTTCGGTTAATATATTCTTTAAGTGAAATTTCCTCGTCTTTTATTCTAAAATAATTAGTTTCTAATATATAATCGTAGCCCATCGCGGTTACAGCAAATCCAAGGGGAACAGGAATTCCAAATGAAAGTAATTCTCCTAAAGAACTATTTTTACCCCCCACAAGGCCTACATCATTTGATCTAACATCATCAAAAAATTTTATATATCTATACTCGTATTCAGTCATTTCCAAGGTTAGTAAATAAGTAATTATTTATATATAATTTTAGTTTCTTTTTGATTTTAATTTAATTTATAGGAACAAAAGTAAATAAAACTTAAATCATGATTAGAAACAAATAAATGAAGAAATAAAAAAATTAGATTATTAATTAACTAAAATTCCAAATCTTTTTTTATACAAATAGATCCCAACGGATGTAATTATTAATGCATAAAAAGCATATGCTTTTGTAAAGTCAGTGGTAACTAATTGCTCTAAACCCGTTATTATATTAATTCGTTGGTAATCATCATAGGATGCCATAAATGCCAAGTAAAATAAAACTCCCCATAATAAGTATCTCTTACTCATAGGAATCTTAGGATGAAATACAAGGAATAACTGAAAGCCTGCTATCGAGGCATGGTATATTGGTCCTACGATTAAAAAAAAAATACTATCTGGCGTAGCATTGAGGAATCTGTCATAGCTTTGAGGAATCAATGATATTGTTACAGTTAAGAATCCGAAAAAGCTTATACCCGAAATTGTATTTAAAAAAACTGATTCTAATTTTAAGATACAAGTAAAACTGATTAAAATTGTTGTGAAATAAGTTGTATGTAAGACTGCGTCAAATCTGTCTGGAATTATGAACATAAATGCAATCCAGTATCCTACACATGCAAAAAATATCAGCCAACCTAATATCTGGATAAGTTTTTTAATTCTTTCGTCAAAAAGGTCGATTTTTATTCTGTCTCTTTTAAAAAGCGATTTTATTTTTGCTAATTTCCTATTTATTTCAGTAGATTCTCCCATTATCACGCGACTCTTTATTATATGGTTTCAAGTTTCATTTAAAATTAAATTTGGAGTGTGCAATTAATGATTGCTATGAAATTTTAAAAACCTTACTGAATTTAATGTCAAATTTTAGAAAAAAAATAAAAAGAGATATAAAGTGATATAAATATGAAACTGATTGTGTAATTAAAATTTTAATATTTATATCTTAGGATAATTATAATTATACTTTTATAAGAAACAAATTTAATTTAATTCCTTTTCGAAAACATCAAAATCAGATTGAGTATAAAGGCAGAAAATTACGATTTTAATCTGAGTTACCCCCTTAAGATATTCTTTAACGGTGTTAATCATAATTTTTGCACATCTATCTATAGGGTAACCAAATATCCCTGTGGAAATAGCCGGAAAGGCGATTGTTTGCAAATTTTTATCATCCATTAATTTAAGGCTATTTAAGGTAGCATTTTTTAATTTTTCATCTTCATTTCCCTCCCCCATTCGTGGACCTACTGCATGTATTACAAATTTAGCTTTTAAATTACCCCCGGTTGTAATAATAGCTCCTCCTACATAAGTACTACCTATTTTATTACATTCTTCTTGAATTTTAGGGCCACCTTTTCTCCTAATTGCTCCCGCTACGCCTCCACCCATAATTAATTGTGAATTTGCTGCATTCACAATAGCATCTGTTTCTAATTCAGTGATATCCCCCTGTTGTAACTTAAGTAGTGAATTTTTTACTTTAATTTCATTCATATTAAATTTCAGTATTTATTTCATATAAAAAAGTTATTAACTACTCTTATTATTTGTATTAAAGTTAAGTAAAATTCATTTAAAAAAATAAAAAATAAAAAATAAAACCAATTATTCTGGCGGTTTATCACTCGACTTTTTAAAAATTTCATCTAATTTAGCTCTATCCTCATCGGTCATTTTACTCATTACTTCTAAGTTTTGTTTCATTAAATCCATCATTACTTTCTGAGAAATCATTTGATTCAAAATGGGTAAAGATATACGTATTCGTGTTAATTCATAATACATAGTTTTAGCAGATTCACGCATTTCTTTTAGTTCTTCTTTAGTCATTCCCTTCTCTCCGACTCCTGGACAATCTACATCAACAATACTAAAATTTTTCCCATCAAATTCGAGTGGATAAACCCTGCAACTCAATGGTCGATTTTCATAAACTAAGCATTTTTTATCATTTTGATTATATAAAGGACACTTAATTTCTAATAAATCTTCAATTGGAGTAATAGAAAAGGGCTCATTTTTCGATGTATCCTCACCTTCTTCTGGAGGTGGTGGTAAAGGCTTTAGAATTAAATCCATAACTCCATCTGGTTTCTGATATATATCCAAATACGGCATAAAATTAGCAATTACGCCATTTCGTGCCCAAAGCTCTAAATCCCAAAAAGTAATAGGAATTGGTCCCCTTTCTAAGCAGCATTTATCACAACGAGTACACTTAAACGTAAATTTTGTTTTTGGTTCCTCCTCTTTACCTTTTTCTTCTGACTTCTCACTTTCAGAGGGTTTTATTTCTACTTCTTCATCTTTTTTAGATTTTTGCGGTTCTTTATCCTTTTTAGGCATTATAATTCTCCCTTTATATAATTAATTTTAATTTTAAACATGAGAATTTACTCTAA
>JAEOSD010000051.1 GCA_016840545.1 Promethearchaeota archaeon | reverse complement strand
ATTCTCGAGACTCTAAAAAAGAAGACATGGTTAAACCATAAAAAAAGTAATTAAATTTTGAAATGCAATATTGAATAAAACTTTTTTGGTTTAAACACTCAATCAAGTGATTAAATAATTTATATTGCTAAAAAAGAATGCGCAAGGGGGGAATTGCTCACTCTGAAATAATTTATCAGAATATTGAACCCCCGACCATCGTGATCAACACTATTAGAGAGTTATGATTTACACGGTGTGAGCGTGTCGTTATAACCACTAAACCACTCGCGCTTATTAGATTAAGACTCCTAATCTACAAAATAACCTATTAACTTATTATTAAAAAGGTATCAATATAATTTAAGAGATTCTATTGACTCTGTAACTTTATAACATTTCGACTAAAGATATATTTTAATACTAATGCAACCTATTGATTTTGGTGATTCCTATATCTACTAAACAAGAATTTTTGTCTCATCCTTTAGTTAAGGAGAATACAATCGTGAGAAGAAACTACCAAGAAAATATTTTCATTAATTGTTTAAATAAAAATTGTTTAGTAGTTATACCAACAGGATTGGGAAAAACTATATTAGGTTTGATGTTAGCTGTACAGAGATTGTCAGAATTGCCTAATTCAAAAATAATTTTTTTAGCACCAACTAAACCATTAGTCAATCAACATTATAAATCTTTTTTGAATTTAACTACAATTTCAGAAGAAAATTTAATATCTTTAACAGGCAGTATACCGCCTGAAAAACGTGAAACTATATGGAGTGAAGCAAAAATAGCTTTTATGACTCCACAAGTCTTACAAAATGATATAATCTCCAATCTTTACTCAATTAAGAATGTCTGCTTAATAATTTTTGATGAATGCCATAGAGCTGTGGGAGATTATGCTTACTGTTTTATTGCACAGAAGTATATGGAGTCTGCAACAAACCCTCAAATATTAGGACTCACAGCAAGCCCAGGTTCCACTGAGGGAAAAATTAATGAGATTAAGGATAATTTATACATAGATCACATTGAGATTAGAACTGACTCAGATTCTGATGTAAAACCTTATATTCATAATGTTGATAATGAATGGATAAAAATTAAACTTCCAGATGAATTTTTGGAAATTAGCGGTATTCTTATAGAAAAGTTAAGAGTTATTTTTACATGGTTAAAACAAATTGGACTTTTAAATTCATCAGATGTTAATAAAATCACAAGAAAGGATTTATTGAAACTAAATAATGTAATTAATAAACAAATAGCTAGCTCTCGAGAAGATAGTGAGAAAATTCAGTTATTTATTGCTAAAAAACACGCTTCAAATGCTATTAGACTTTCCCATATGCAGGAATTAGTTGAAACTCAAGGCATTACCGCATTACGAGATTATTTAGATAAAATTGAAGAGAAAATAAAAAAAAATACGGCAAATAAATCGCTTAAAGAATTATATGATGATTATAAATTTAAACGAATGATTAATTTAGTAAATTCTGTTATATCAAAAGGAATAATTCATCCTAAATTGGAAAGATTAAAAGAATTATTAAAAGAACAGTTGAAGGAAAATTCAAATTCTCGAATTTTGGTTTTTTGTCATTTTAGAGATTCTGTCAACAATATAGTTCACTTTTTAGATAATGACTCAACTATAAAAGCTCATAGGTTTGTTGGTCAACAGAAAAGATCCTCTGATAAGGGTTTAACTCAGAAAGAGCAAATAAGGATATTAGAAGAATTTAAAGAAGGTATTTTCAATACATTAATAGGGACAAGTGTAGCAGAGGAGGGTCTGGATATTGCCGAATGTGATATGGTAATATTTTATGATGTGGTACCAAGTGCAATTAGATCAATTCAGCGAAGAGGGCGTACTGGTAGGAGAAAAGAAGGGAAGGTTTATATATTAATGGCCGAAAATACTAGAGATGAGGGGTATTATTGGGCAGAAAAATCAAAAGAAAAGAATATGAGGCAAAGTCTAAAGAAAATTAAAGAATCAGAATCTAATTCAAAAAAGAAACAACCCAATCTCTTAAATTTTATAGAGAAGGAGGAGAAAAAGACAGTTACTAGAGAAGCTAGTGAAGAGAAGCTTCAAACTACAAAAAAGTTAGATGAACTTGATAATTTATTCATAATTTGTGATAATAGAGAAACATCTTCTCCTGTTGTTAGAAATCTTTCATTAATGGGGGCAAATTTGAAGTTAGAACAATTGATTGTTGCGGATTATATAATTTCAGAAAGAGTAGGAGTTGAAAGGAAATCTGCTCAAGATTTTAATGATTCCCTCAAGGATGGACGATTATTTAATGAATTATTCGAATTAAAGAATAATTTTGAAAGACCAATATTAATTTTGGAAGGAGATCCCTTTTTGAATTCTACCATTAATGAAAATGCATTATATGGTGCAATAACATCTATCATCTTAAATTTAGGTATTCTAATTTATAAAACAAAAGATCCTATGGATTCAGCTAAGTTTCTTTACCAATTAGCCAAAAAAGAACATTCCGAATCTAAAGGAGAGCCAAAATTAAGATTTGATAAAAAACCAATTGAGATTTCTCATTTATTAGAATATATAATTGCAGGTATACCTGGTGTAAATGCTCTCCGTGCCAAGAATTTACTAAAAGAATTAAAAACACTTCGAGATATATTCGATGCGGAAATTGGAGATTTAATGAAGGTTGAAAATATCGGTAAAAAAATTGCCCTAGAAATTTATAAAATAAGTAGATATAGTTATAAGGATAATTCAAAAAATAATTAAATCCCTCATTTTGGCAATTTCTTATAACCTATTATGATTAATATTAAAGCAAATAAAAATGCCAAATAACCAAAATAAACAAGCATAAAATACGCCCCAAAATTTATAATAATAACAGTTGCTTGAATAAAAATTAATATAAAAATTAATGATTTTCTAATTTCTTTACCTTGTTTAATCTTTCTTGCTGAAATTATAATCAAGATTGAACTGATTACAATAATAAGAGTTGAAATTAAGGGTAAAAACCAGTAAAACCAAGAGTAGAGATAATCCGGGATAATTTTCAATTCAAAAAACCAACGAGTGCTAACAATTCCATCCAAGTTGATAAGCAGACCAAAAATCCATATAAAAATATGGGATTGATCGCCATTTAATACAGAGGTATAACAAATAGGGATAAATAATGAAGCTAGCATTATATAGCTACCATTTATTAGATAATTCCACGATTCTTGAGCCATAAATCTCAGATTTATATTTGGTTTTTAAAGGAATTAATGGTATATAATTACTATTTTAAATAAAAATTGAAATTGGAAATTTATTAAAAATATGAATAATCACATGAATGACTTTTAAAAATTAATTTATAATTATAAAATAAGTAGATATAAATATAAGTTAGATTCTTAATTCACATTTATTAATTTCAAAATCAATCAAAAAGAAAAGATAATATTATTTATTCATATTAATAATATTATATTGAAATAAATTCAGATTCAATTGATATTTTAAAACAATTAAAGGTAATATTAACTAATGATTAAGTTTAAAGTCGTTGTTGCAGGGGCTAAAAATGTAGGGAAAACATCCCTCATTAGGCGCTATGCTACAGGAAAGTTTGATAAATCTACATTATCTACAATAGGAGTGGATTTTGAGACTAAAAAAGTATTGGTTGATGACACAGAGATTCTCCTTAACATTTGGGACTTTGCAGGTGAGAAAAAATTTAGACTCCTTTTACCTTCATATGTATCGGGGGCCTCAGGAGCTTTAGTCTTATATGATATAACAAGCAGAGAATCGTTAGAAGATCTACATGATTGGATAAAAGTGATTAATTCTGTTCCAAATTCTCCTAAAACAAAAATATTAGTAGAAGCCAAGATAGATTTAGAAGACCAAAGAGAAGTGAATATTGAAGAGGCTGAAAAGATACATTATAAATATAACTTTAAAGGTGAAATTATCGGTACATCCTCGAAATCTGGAGAAAATGTTGAAAAAGTATTTGAAATACTTGGAAGGGAAATTCTAGAAAATTCATTAAAAAAATGTCCTAATTGCGGTAGATTTTATCCATTAGAGTTAAAATTTTGTCAGTATTGTGGAAATCGTACCCAATAAGAAATTAATCTATACCTATTAAATCAATTCTATTGTGTTCTAATTTCCTTAAAAATAATTTCAGAAAACGAAAAACTTAAAGAAATTATTAATTTTTAAATTTAAAATAAGACATTCAGATAAAATTTGTGATATTAAAAGTTGAATTACGATATTAATAAAGACATTCATGAAATTATAAACCGTCTTAGTCAAGATAATATAAGCTTCAAAGATAAAGTTATCTTAGTAACTGGAGGGACTGGATTTTTAGGTTCTTGGGTTTGTGATGTACTTGTTAAACAGGAAGCTTTTTGTATATGTGTTGATAACTTGTCTTCCGGACGATTTAATAATATATCCCATTTAATGGATAGGGAAAATTTTAGATTTATAAATCATGATATATCGGAACCAATATATTTTGGCTTGACTCATCATCCTAAGGGCATATGTGTGGGGGATATTAAGAAAATAGATATTGTAATGCATATGGCAAGTAGGGCTTCTCCTTTTGAATTCAAGAAATATCCAATTCCGATATTAAAAAGTAATACTCTTGGTACTATGAATGCATTGGGTATCGCTAAAGCTCATAATGCCTTGTTCTTTTATACGAGCACATCTGAAGTATATGGAAATCCTCCTAAAGATGCCGTCCCTACCTCAGAAGAATATTTTGGGCATGTGAATCCAGTAGGGCCTAGATCGTGTTATGATGAATCAAAAAGAGCTGGAGAAGCCTTTGTTAAAGCTTATGAACTTCAACATAAAATTAAAACTAAGATTGTGAGAATTTTTAATACTTCTGGTCCTAGAATAAGACATGGACCTGAATTTGGACGAGTTATTCCCAATTTTATACATCAAGCGTTAAATGACGATGATATCACTGTTTTTGGCGATGGCTCTCAAACAAGGTCATTTACTTATGTTGTAGATGAAATTGAAGGAATTTTAAAAATGGTTCATAATGATCAAGCAATTGGAGATGTTATCAATTTAGGTAATAATAAAGAATATACAATCTTAGAATTAGCCAAAATTATAAAAGAATTGGCTCACTCTAATTCTAAAATAATTTTTAAGTCTTTACCTATTGATGATCCTGTAAGAAGATGTCCTGATATAACAAAGGCGAAAAAATTATTAAATTGGGAACCAAAAACTCCCTTGAGAGAAGGTTTAGAAAAAACGATTGCATGGTTTAAGGATAATGTATAGAATAGAGAAGAATCCTGAACATAGTTTAACCAATCGAAAGCAATTTGAAAAAATTGTAATAACTAGTTTAATTATAGGAATTATTATTGTAACCGGCTTTATAATTTATTATCTATTAACTCCTGAACCTGGTTTTGTCGTTTTTGGATTATTAAATTCAGAAGGAAAGGCAGAAAATTATCCAACAGAAGCAAATGTGGCAGAAAATATCTCTTTTTATGTATCTGTTGAAAATTATTTAAATAGAGATTTTGCATTTGAAGTAGAAATTTTAAAGGGAGATAATAACACTATTTTGAGTTCGACTGGTTATGAAAATGCTGCGTCTTACTTCAATACAACTCAGATTACAAAAAAACACGGTGAAATTTGGATCTCTGAAAAGCTAAATGTTTCTTTTTTAAATCCTGGCTCAAATCAAATAATTATCGCTGTATTATGGGAAATCATTGATAATTCTACTAAGAATTTCTATAATATCTTATGGTTAAGATTGAATATTATACCTTAAGAAGCACTACCGATAATTTGTACATCTGCAATTTTGACAAATGGAGCTTGAAAGGGTCCATAAGTTTTTGATTCCTTAGAAATTTCCTCAATATTTCTAAATACATCTAATAAATTAATCCCAAACATAGTTTCATTTAATGCATCTAAAATTTCTCCTTTTCGTATCAGATTTCCTTGAAGTATTAACCCTGAGAAATCACCTGTAGAAATATTTGGTCTATCCCCTGTGTAATCTAAAAGGATGCCTTCTTTGACATTCTGTATAATCTCATCTTTAGATGAGTTCCCAGATTGAAGAATCATGTTTGTAATGCCTATAGCTGGAAGAGAACTATATGAATCACGTGCTGCATTTCCAGAACTCTCAATACCCTCTTTTCCTGCGGTGTAGCTATTGTGTAATAAGCCAGATTTTAAAAACTTACCCTTTTCGATAACTCTTTTATTTTTGCATGGCACACCTTCTCCATCAAACGTAGCAGATCCTACAGCACCATCAATTAAAGCATTATCCTCAATATTTAAAAATTTTGGTCCAAGATATTCGCCTCTCCTGTCAACTAGGAAGCTTCTTTTGTACTGGAAGGTTTCTGCATTGATAGCTGAAGCTAATGGTCTTAAAATGAAGCTAATAACCCCTTTTGGAGTAAGAATTAATGGTGCTTTTATGCTATTTATTTTCTTTCTATTTAAATTCCTTTTCGCATTTTTCAACGCGGTTTTAATAACATTTTTACCATTAATACAATTTAAATTCCTTTCAATCTGACTTTCGAAACCAAAAGAAGTATCATTTGTTATTTTATCCTTAACAATAACATGTGAAGAAACAGAGCTAATTGTAGTTTTTGAGTCTATACTTAGACCATTAGAATTGAAGATAAATGTTTTATTATAACTAGATGAGAAATTCCCTGATTGGGAAATTGCCATATCATCTTTATCACAAATATCGATTAAATCTTCTGCGTATAGTATTGAATCCTCAATTGATAAATATTTTATATCTTTATCATATAAACCGTTAACGGTTTTATAAACCTCATACTTAGGGGGTAAATCTTTAAAATCAGGATCTTCAGTTCCGGTTCTCATCATACTGATAGCAGTTTTAACCATTTTCTCAATAGATTTTCTTTCTAGTCTATTTGTATATGCAAACCCTAATGAACCCTTTTGATTGATAACACGAATTCCAACGCCTAGATCGCTCCCAATTTCATTATTTTTTATTGAATTTTCTTCTATATCTATATTTAAATAATCACTTAGATAAAAATAAATTTCAGCGAATTTTGCTGTTAACTTTTCAGCAATATTAAGTGCGAATGATGCTAGATTAGAAACATCAGATTTATTTTGCATTTAATTAAGTCCTCCCACAGTAATATCCTCAATTCTAATAAACGGTCCACCATCACAAACTCGCACACCTTGACCACCTTTCCCACATATGCCATCAGAATAATTAAAAGTACTTTTATCCCCAATAGCTGTAATTCTTTTTAACACCTCTAATGTCATTCCAGAAAGAGACACATCTCTCATTAATTCTTTTTTCTCTCCATTCTCAATTTTATAAGAAAATTTACATTTAAATTGAAAATTTCCAGTGGTGGTATCTGTATATCCATATTGAAAATCCTCACAAAGTACTCCAGACTTAGTGTCTTCAATCATTTCCTCCAACTTCCAATCTTTTGGCTCCAAATAGGTGAATCCCATTCTGACTTGAGGGATTGCAACACTTGAGTTTGCCCTCCCATGGCCATTAGGCTCTATTGACATTCTGGATGCTGTTTCTATATTGTGTAAAAAGTTTCGAAGAATACCATCTTCAATTATTACGGTTTTTTGTGAAGGAATCCCCTCATCATCCACATTATAACTCCCATATAATTCATATGGTAAATTAAATTTTTTCCCTTGACCTATAGTTGGATCATCGATAATATTTACTTCTTCAATTGCAACAGTTTTTCCGATTTTATCCTCTAATATGCTTTCTTTATTTAAAACAATATCAGCTTCGCATGCATGACCAAAAGCTTCATGAATGAATGTTCCTGTTAATTTAGGATCCATTATAACGTTAAATTTACCACCAACAGGAGATTTAGCATCTAAAAGCATTATTGCTTGTTTTGCTGATTTTAAACTTATATTTTGAGCAGCCTCGGTTTCCATGATTTCAAAACCCCCAACCCCTCCTACTGAATTCATTGCGTTTTGGATTAATCCTTTCCTTTGAGCATAAACGGCTGAAAAAAGGCGTAAAACTTCTAGATCCTGGTAAATATGACTTCCGAATGAATTTAAAAATAAATTTTTAAAATATCCATCTAAATATACCGTACGGGTATTTTTTATTTCTTTAGAATATTTTGAAGATATATCCTCATGGTTTTTTACAATTTCAATTTTATCTTGAATATCAATGCTTTCCAAATTCCTTATACTATTAATTTTAAATTTTTTATTGAGAGGATTACTTTCTTTTATATTAAATTTAAACTTACACAGAGATTGTGATTTCCTTGCTAGTTTTATCGCTTTCAAAAAACCATCTATTATATTACTTTTATCTATTTTTTTTAAGACACAAAAACCCCATCCACCATTTATAAATGTTCTTATTCCGCATTCTAAAGTCTCGTATGAGCTAATTTCTTTACTTCGTTGATTTGTAAAATTTAAAACTGTTCCATTATTTAGAGTCGTTCTAATATCCCAATATTCAATATTATTTCTAGCTAAATTTGAAAGTTCTTTAACCAAATTATCATCATATATCTTTAATTCATCAGCAATTTCCATTGTACCCAGCTACTAATAATTTTTGCAGTGAGACTGAAAAAAAACAAATCTAATAAAAAGATTGAGTAATACTAAATTAAAGAATTTTATTCTTTAAATTAGTTCAATTCAACTAATTTCTTTTGAAATTCTTTTTTGATATTTTGTTAAGTTTTTGTTTTCTGCTTTCACTTTTAGATGCTTTATAATTTTAGTTGCTTGAGAAAGTGTACACTTTTTTGAGAACTTTGCTGAATTTTTAAACTGGAATGAACGATTACACTTCCAACATTTCTTTGTTTTTATTATTTTATTCACATAGTACCATTCTCCACAATGATAACATCTATAGAAATTATATTTCTGAATATTCTGCATTCCAAATTACAGAAAGCGAGAAAGATTTAAAATTCAATTAAGATAAAAAATTTAGTGATTTGCTATATAGAATACATAGGAATTCATTATTAATGATTGAATATTCTTCTAATTAAAGCATAAATTGTTAATCCTACTCAAATAAGATATCAGCTTTTTAATAAAAAAGATAATATTAAAATTTTACTTAATTTAAATTAGAAAGAGTAAAGTTGAGTGATATGAGCCATAAATTTGTTCATCCGATTGAGACCCGTTATCGCACTGAGATAGCTGAGTTATTCACAGAAGAAAAAAAATTGGAAACTTGGCTAAAAGTTGAGGCTGTTTTAGCAAAAATTCATGCAAAGTTTGGTAATTTACCTCAACAAGTAGCAGTAGAAATTAATAAAAAAGCAAATCTAAAATATGTGAAATTAGAGCGTGTGAAACAAATCGATAGTGAAATTCATCATGATTTAATGGCTATGGTAAAAGCATTAACAGAACAATGCGAAGGTGAAGCGGGTAAATATATACACTTAGGGGCAACTAGTTATGATATCGAAGATACCGCATTAGCCTTACAAATAAAGGAGGCGCTGAAAAACATCAAAAAATCTCTTTTAATTTTAATAAATGAATTAATTTCTTTAATGGATAAAAATAAGAATGTTGTTTGCATTGGAAGAACACATGGACAACATGCTCTACCTACGACGTATGGTATGAGGTTTGGTGTATGGGCTTATGAAATAAATAGGCATCTTGATCGTTTAAATGAGGTAATTGAGCGTATTTCTTATGGAAAGATGTCAGGAGCAATTGGAACTATGGCGAGTTTTGGAGATTATGGTGTTGAATTGCAAAAAGAAGTAATGAAAGAACTTGATTTAAATCCTGTCCTAATTGCAAATCAGATAATTCAAAGAGATAGGCATGCGGAGGTAATACTTTTAACCTCATTAATTGGTCAAACCTTAGCAAAAATAGCTACGGAATTTCGAATTTTACAACGAACTGAAATATCCGAAATGTTTGAACCATTCAAAAAAGCTCAAGTAGGAAGTTCAACAATGCCACAAAAACGTAATCCCCATAAATCTGAAAGAATTTGTAGTTTAGCAAGGATCCTTAAATCAAACGTAATTCCTGCATTAGATAATGTTATACTTGAAGATGAAAGAGATATAACAAATTCAGCAAATGAAAGAATCATCTTTGCTGAAAATTTTATATTTTTAGATTTTATGATAAAACAATTGACTAACAACTTAAAAGGTATCGAATTCGATATGAATAAAATCGAAGAGAACCTTAACCTAACAAAAGGAGCTTGTTTATCTGAAAAAATAATGGTGAATTTAGTTGCTAAAGGTATAGGAAGACAAGAAGGGCATGAAATCTTACGACAATCTGCTATTATATCTAAAAAAGAAGATCGCTTGATTAAAGATATTTTGCTTGAAAATAATAAGATTAGAGATAAATTCACTAAGGAAGAATTGGATGAATTATTAGATCCTCATAAATATATTGGCAAAGCAATTGTTCAAACTGAAGATTTAATAAAATTTCTTAAAAATAAATTTGATTTTTAAAATGACTAATAATAAGGATATTTATTCTCAGTTAGGAGTTTCATCCAAAAAGGAGGAGGTCCATAAAGCAATTGAATCAATCGATAAGGGGTTATTTCCCAGTGCTTTTTGTAAAATTGTTAGAGATATTTATAATCGAGATGATTATTGCTCCATTTTTCATTCTGACGGAGCAGGTACAAAAGCTAATTTAGCTTATATGTATTATAAAGAAACCAATGATATATCAGTTTTTAAGGGCATCGTGAGAGATGCTATTGTTATGAATATAGATGATATATTATGTGTTGGAGAAACGGGGGATATGTTTTTATCTAATAACATCAGCCGAAATAGTCATCTAATTTCTGGAGATATTATTGGTACTATTATTAATGAATATGAATCTTATAGCAGAAAACTCTCTAATTATGGGTTAAATATAATTCCTTGTGGGGGTGAAACTGCTGACGTAGGTGATATAGTTAAAACCCTACTAATTGATGCGTCTATATTTACATCAATTAAACGAGATAATGTAATTGATGCAGGTAATATACAAAAGGACGATGTAATAATAGGTTTAGCTAGTTATGGAAAAGCTTCCTACGAGGAGGAATATAATAGTGGAATAGGAAGTAATGGATTGACTTTAGCTAGACATGGGGTGCTTTCCCATGATTATTATAAAAAATATCCTGAGTGTTTTGATTCTAATATTGATGAGAAAATGATTTTTTTTGGTAACTACCTATTAACAGATGAACTTAAAGATCTGAATATGACAATTGGCAGAGCTCTTCTTTCTCCAACAAGAACCTACCTTCCAGTTCTATTGGATATGCTAAAAAGGTTCAAGAAAGAAATACATGGAATAATCCACAATACTGGTGGTGGACAAACAAAGGTATTAAAATTCGGGAGTGGTTTAAAATATATTAAGAATAATCTGTTTAAAATCCCAAAAATATTTCAAATTATTCAAAAATCATCTGAAACCCCATGGAATGAAATGTACCAAGTTTTTAACATGGGACATAGAATGGAAATTTATTGTAATGATTCTCTATCTAAGGATATTATCGATATTGCCAAAAAATACAAAATTGATTCGAAAGTTATCGGTCAATGTGAAAAAACATCCAAGCAAAATAAAAATAAAGTGGAAATAAAATCAGAATTTGGTTCCTTTAGTTATACTTAATAATTTCATCTTAAAATTAAAGATGATTTTTCAAGTATTAGAAAAAATAAAATAATAAAATTTAAAATTTTTTAAATCAATACTATGTTATTCATATTAACTAATATGCGATTAATTTATGGCAAAGACTAAGAGTTCAATAAAATTAATATTTAAGCACAGACTCTATTTCTTTTTAGAAGTTCTAACAATTTACCTTGGTATATTTATTTTTTTTTTAGTACTCCTAATTATACCAAATTTAATAGTAGATGCAACTTCAAGAGCTTATGAACCTTTATATTTTTTATTTAGAGCTTTACTTATTGTAGCTGCAATTCCAACTTTCCTATTTGTTTCTAATTTTGCCTTTGAACCACAAAAGAAAGAATTAATAATAAAGGAGGATATCAATTCTTCGAAAAAATTTTTAGCGTTATTTAGCATTTCAGAAAAAAATTATAAATATCAACTATTATATGGCATTCTTCTATTGTTTTTAGTTTTTATCCCATTAGATTTTTTTACTTATTTGTTTTTACCTGATTTGTTAGACTACTCTACAATTGCTTTAAATATTAATTCTCCAAGTTCTTTAAATTCTTATCTATCAGAAAATTATGGTATTTTCATCATTTCTGTAATAATAATCCAAGTTAGTGTTTCTATATATGAAGAATCAAGAGATAGAGGATTTTTGGCTAATAGAGGGAGTGATTATATTCCTATTATGTCTGCTGTAATAATATCTTCCTTTTCTTTTGGTTTAGGTCATTTCAATTATATGTTTACGCCATACACAATAGACTTACCTATAATTTATCCCTTGATTTGGTTTCTACAAACATTTTTTGTAGGAATAATTCTGGCAATGATAGTAATAAGAAAAAGGTGGCTCTTCCCTGCTATCTTCGCCCATGCTGTTAATAATATCATTACATTGCAGGCAGTATGGAATTATTTGCAAGGTAATGACTTTTTTCCTATAGCACTATTTTTATACTGCCCATTATTGATAATCAGCATAATATTATTAATATTGCAATTTCCTCGGATTAAAGAAGGCTTATCAATTGGTTTTAAAGAATTTGGTTCATATTTTAAAAATAATATAAGGATAAAAGAAACTTCTTCGCATAAAATTGTTAGAATTTTAGCAGATTTCCTTTTTGGGGGCATTATTTTTCTAGTTAGTATTTTGTTAATGTAAGAAGTTAAGATTATTATGGTTAAATTTGGTATAATTGCAGACACTCATTTTACTCCTAAGGATGAAATACTCAAGATTCGAAATTTAATAGACCAATTGAAAAAAGCATTTAAAGATGTAGATGAGATTATTCATGTTGGAGATGTATGTAATAGATCTTTTTTGCATGAACTAGAAAAAATAGCACCAACTAAATGTGTACGTGGAAATGAAGATAAATTCGAAAATTTGCCAGAGTTTATTAAATTTTCGGTGAGTAAATACAATATAGGAGTAATTCATAAACCACCAAAGGATATAGAAGCATTTTTTAAAGAAAATAATTTACATATATTAATTACTGGTCATACCCATCAACCAATGATAAAGGGAACTCCTTATAATACATTAATTATTAATCCTGGAAGTCCTACTCAACCAAAAGCACCACCCCAGAAAAAAGGGTTTGATACTCCAAGAGCAAGGCCAAGTGTTATTACCCTAAATATAGATAAGGATGAGATTTTAACGACTTTTTTAATTAATCTAAATATATAAAATTAAATATGTTAATTATAAAATTAATTAATATTAAATAATAGAAAGTTCATATTTATTATACAAGATATTTTACGCGAGAATATTATTCAATTAACAAAATTATGTGATTTTTCTTATGGTTAGCAGATTAGAAATGGTCCTTAAAGAATTAAATGATAATGGTAATTTCCGAGCCTCTTTATTTTCTACCTCCACTGGATTGGTACTGGCTTCTCAAAAAGCTGATGATGTTGATGAAAGAGTGATTGCTGCCATGGGTTCATTACTAAGTGATGCAGCTTACAAAGCATCTGAAGAATTAAGTTTATCTCAACTTACAAGCATGAAAATAAAATATTTAAATGACTTTATCGTTTGCAGAAATATAACGATGAAGGACCAGAAAACTCAGTTTCTTTTAGCAGTACTTTCAAAAGTACCTGAATCTGAAGATATTGAAAAATACTACGATCAACTTTTAGATTGGGCTGAAGATAACAGTCGTGATGATCTTGAAAAGCTTTCTTCGATTTGATTTTTAATATTGTTTCTTTATCCTTGATAATTAAATCTTAATGAGATTGATTTTTTTATAATTTAAAAATGTGAAGTTTAATTGCTAGAATAGCAATTAAAAGAATATGAAGGCTGCTTTTATTAAAGAACATGGTAATATAGAGAAATTAATAGTAGGGGAGTTGAATGCTCCCAAAATAGCAGCTAATGAGGTACTAATTGAAACGAAATATGCTGCTTTAAATCATATTGATTTGTTCTTAATTAATGGCTGGTCAGGATTAAATCTTAAAATGCCTCACGTTCTTGGATCAGATGGAAGTGGGATAATTAAAAAAGTTGGGTCCGAGGTAACAAATTTTCAAGAGGGAGATAGAGTCTCTGTAAATCCAGGAACGAGTTGTGGAAAATGTGCTATGTGTCTCTCTGGTAAACAGGTTTTCTGTAAAGATTTTTCTATAATGGGAGAATATGGATGGGGAACTTTTGCTCAATATTTTAAAGTCCCTGAAGTTAATGTTTTAAAACTACCAAGTAGTTTTACACTTGATAAAGCTGCAGCAGCACCTTTAACCTTTTTAACAGCTTACAGAATGCTAAAAACACAGGCCAGAATGAGTCAAGGTGATATTGTTTTTATACATGGAGCTGGGGGTGGTGTTTCTTCAGCTGCAATTCAAATTGCTAAATATTTTAGCGGAACCGTGATTGCAACAACCAGTAATCAAGAAAAAATGAGAAAAGCTAAAGATATCGGTGCTGATTTCGTAATAAATTATAAAGAAACACCTAATTATGATAAATATGTTTACGAGAAACTAACAAATAAGCAAGGGGTAGATATTGTAATAGATAGTATAGGTAAAACTACATTTCAAACTAGTTTACGTTTATTAAGATTAGGTGGTCGTTTAATTACTCCAGGAAGCACTACAGGGCCCTTAGCTGAAATAGACATTAGACAAATCTTTTGGAAACATTTGGAAATAAAAGGCTCCTCTATGGGAAACCAAAGTGAATTCAGAGAAGTTATGGACTTAATTTTTAAAGGATATTTAAATCCTATAATTGATAAAACCTTCGATTTTGATGATATAGTTAAAGCTGAAAATTATTTAAATGAGGGAAAACAATTCGGAAAAGTTCTGGTTAAATTTCCGTAAAAATCTTTTAATAAGTTAAAGAGACATAGAATTCATATACTTTCTCAGCTACTTGAGATTCATATCCCCTATAAAAATGATCTGCTCCATTTATTATTTGAAAATATTTTGGATATTGATAATCATTAAAATGAATCTCAAATCTCTCAAAATTAGCAATATCATCTCTATTTCCTTGTAAAAAAAATTTTGGTTTATCTGATTGAGAGAGTTTTTTATATTTACTGCCCATAAAGTCCCAAGGAAAAGAAATAGCAGCATAGGCAATAACTTTTTCTGAATAATTAATCGTAGAGCAACCAATTGCAGCTCCATAAGAATATCCGCATAAGAATATGTTTTCGACTTTTCTTTCATTTAATAAAAAATCAATACAAGCTTTAACGTCAGTTAATTTACCTTTATCGCTCGTATGGTTTCCACTGGAATTACCTACTCCTCTAAAATTAAATCTTAAACTAGAGATATCCTCTTGAATGAATTTATTAAAAACTCCAGATACGATATTATTATACATACTTCCTCCAAATTGAGGATGTGGATGTGTAATTAATAAGCTTGCTTTTCTTAATTTATTTTTTGACTGGAAATATTCTGCCTCAAGTTTGATTTCATTATTTTTTATAAATACTAATTCCGTTTTTACCATAATTTTATTTAAGGTTTAATCTATAATAATAATACCATATAGAATTTCCTTCAAAAATATGAGTTTTAATAGATTAAATATTGAAAGGAAGATAAGAGAATTTATCGAGGAAGATTGCACTTTTATTGATGTTTCATCTAATTTTATACCTGATAACTCAACAGTTAGTGCTAAAATTATTGCCAAGACTGAGGGTTTTATTTCTGGTTTAGAAGAACTAGCAATACTCTTTGAAATTTTAAAGATAGATATGAATTTCAAAAAAAAAGATGGGGAAAATATTGAGAAGGGAGATATTATCTTAGAGTTGAAAGGTAATGCCAAAAATATTTTAATTGGAGAAAGGGTAGGGTTAAATTTAGCTACTCATATGAGTGCTATTACTACAACTACTCGAGAATATGTAAATCTAGTAAAAGCTTCAGGAAAGAATGTGAAGATTGCAGCTACACGTAAAACTATTCCAGGACTTCGAATATTTGAAAAGAAAGCTGTTCTAATGGGAGGAGGGGAAACACATCGCTTCTCTTTAGATGATATGATATTATTAAAAGACACACATCTAAAATTTTATGGTGGAGATGTGAAGAGATTACTAGTGGAAGTTAAAGCAAAAGCAAGTTTCTCAAAAAAAATTGAAATTGAAATTGAAAATGTTGATGATGTCTTGATTGCAGCAAAAAATGGGGCAGATATTATAATGCTTGATAACATGTCTCCTGATCAAGTGGAAGATGCGATTACCATATTACGAAACCATAAATTACGTGATAATGTAATAATTGAAGTATCTGGAGGAATTAATAAGGAAACTATAGTTGATTACATTATCGCAGAACCAGACATTATTAGTATAGGTAATCTAACACAATTTCCATCTAAGCAGGTAGATTTATCCCTTCGTTTTGATTAAATCTAATCAATGATAATTTCATGAATAGAGCAGATTACATCCTTGATTTTTGCAATATTATGATATAAATCTTTTATGCTAAGAAAATCTCCAACAACTAAAATTAGCTCAATTTTCTTTTCAGCGATTCTCCAATCTGTTATAGCTTTTATAATTAAATGAAATCTATTATAAATTTCGGAAACTTCATCCGCAATTACATCTTTAAACGGATACACTAAATTGATTGTCATTATTTTATATCCTTCCATATTTTCAAATTTTTCCTTTTTTTCAATAAAATTTACGATGGCATCTCTAAGAGCTTCGCTTTTAGAATTAAACCCACTTTTAAATCGAACACGCTCAAATCTTTCTAATAAATCATCATTAATTTGTAAGGAAATTATTTTCATCTCTTAATTCTCCTTCTATTTGGAAACAAACCAATTATAAATAATTTGCATTTAAAATATTTTTAGTTTTCCGATCTATATTATTAATCACATTAATTAGAGATATTTGTTTATAAAATTTATGCTCTCTTGTAAATACTTAAATGAGGAAATTTCAATTATTAATGGTCCTTTATAATCATAACTCTTAATTATTTCAAAAATTCTATTAAAATTGATTTTTCCTGTACCCAATGGTGGATGAGTATCAGAGTCTTTAGTAAAGTTATCTACTAAATGAACATTTTTTATTTTTTTATGAAATTTTTTCCATAATAAACCTACATTACCATCGTTTGTATAAAAATGACTTGTATCATACGTCATATAAAGATCATTACGATTAATAATTGAGAAAATTTCCTCAATATCTGCCGTATCTAACATGATATCCGCTTTCTTCGGCATGTTTTCTAAACAGATCATCAAGTTATAACCAGATGTAAAATTTAGTAGTTGATTGATTGCTTTTTTCAGTTGAATTTTATTATATTCTCTTATGGAGGAAATCATAAAATTGGCCAAACCAGGATGAATAGTCATCATTTTAGCATTAATATCATTACAAATTTTAGCCATTTCAATATATGATTTAATTGAAGCATTTAATATTATATCATTATGAGAACAAAGATTTATATCAATGAATGGTCCATGAATTTGTTTCTTAATTTTATAGGGCTTTAGTAATTCAACAAATTCATTCTTTCTTTCACCAGTTAAAATTATTGGAGGATCAATTACTAATTCTACAACTTTTATATTATTAAGTTCAGCAGCATTAAGGCATGCCTCTGTAGAATCAAATAGTAAATCTAACACATTTTTATACTTATTAGATTGCCCCAGCTCAATAATAAATCCTAAACTACTTATACCTAATTCCATAATTATGAATTTAAAAAATATTTATTTTCGCATTGTCCGAGGGTAATTTGCAAACAGACTTTCAAATAGCCTATTGAATTTAATGCCTTGATCTGCTGTTATTACTTTAGGTTTCCCGACTTGTAAGGCACCCCAATATATTTTTGCAAGTTTTTCAACTAATTCAGCAAATTTTACAGCATGTTCTACTGACTTTCCACATACAATTACTCCATGGTTAGCTAAAAGTGCTCCATTTTTAATTCCTAATGCCTTAAGAGCAGCTTCTCCTACGTCTTCTGTATGTGCTTCTCCA
>JAEOSD010000172.1 GCA_016840545.1 Promethearchaeota archaeon | reverse complement strand
GAATGGTGGTTCTATGGCACGTATTGGTGATGAATATTTGATTTTAACCCCTAATTCGTTTGTCAAAATTGCAATAATATTGAATTTTGTATTTTCTGTATAACACATCTATATTTGAGAAGCTATCATCACAATAACTTATTAATTTAAATATAAGATTATATACATTTCTACCGTAATTATCATAGAAGTCAAATTGGAAGTGATCTCTAAATTGGGTAAATTTTGGAAAAAATTTGATGAAGAACTGCTAGGATCACCCGAGGAAACTATGGGTTTTTCAAGAGATTTACCTTCATTAAAACAGAGTTTCTTAATTAAGAAATATGATTTTTCATCATTAGAACAAATTGAAGATATAAAAAAAGAATTGTTAGGACGCAGAATTCTTATTATTAATGTAAAAACACTTCTTCAAAAAGTAGACGTTACAAAACTTAAACGAGGAATTGAAGATATGAAATCATTTTTAAGAGAGAATGGTGGTTCTATGGCACGTATTGGTGATGAATATTTGATTTTAACCCCTAATTCGTTTGTCAAAATTGCAAATTAAATTTTTAAATGAAAAAAGATTAGAGTTTAAGGATTAGAATTATTTTTTTGTTTATCTAGTCTATTTACTTTATACCATTTGCTTATTAAGTTATGTTTTTTAATATATCTAAGAAGATACAGAGATAAAAATAAAGTTACGATAGTTTCAATAAGCCATATAAGACGATAAACATATAAACTCGTATCTATTAGACTTTGTCCGATATAAATAATGCTCCCCTCTTTAATAGTGTATAATAAGAAATCAGGAGATTGTAATATAATCCATGGATAAAATAGTTTTATTTCTGCGTGAGAAGGAAGATCAAGTAAAAGATGCGTTAATCCTCCGATTAATGCAGAATAAAATGCAACCAAAAAAAATCTAGAATTATAACTTTTATTCTTCAAATTACTCCATTCATCTATGCCAAAATACCTTAACGGTTTGAATAACACACTTTCTTTCTTGGCAATAGTAGCACATAAAGGTCCAATATATCTACTAAATACTATTGTCAGGATAATTGTTAAAGGAATAGTCCATAATATCAGCCCTAAAAGGCTATGAGTAATCCCTCTAATCGAAAAAGGCAAAAAGAAGTCAATAATCACGTCAATATCAGGAATGAATGTACTGATGCAAAGCGCTGTTCCATCAAATCTATTTGGATACTTTAATTTAATTAATAATGCTGGTGCTTGGTGAGAAAGTACAGAACTTGGCATTTAACTCATATTTTTTTATAAAAATTTTTTTTTAAAAACATTACTTTTTCTTTCTTTTGCGAAGAATTTCTATGAAGCTTTCTATCTGATTGATAACTTGAGTTTCATTCATTTTTCTTGGGTCATTCATATCGCTGGAGATTACTAAGCAAGGGATATCGTAATCATCCATTAAATGACGTTTTAAATCGTATAATCCGCAAGAATTTGGTCGACACGATAAGTTTTCATGCAATAACACTCCATCTATCTTCCACTCTCGTACTGTTTCTTCAAATTTCTTGATGCGAGTTTTCAGATCATATATATACCAAAAACTAAGCATTAATTCAGACATAGCTTCAATAGGTTGGCTTAAAACCATTTCTTTAGTAACTTTGGGGTTCATATATTTACTAAATGCGTATGTATAAGGCTCATAAACTATAATAGAATTCCATCTTTCTAGCATGCCAAAGAACTTGAGATTATACCAAAAGGGAATACCTTCAAACATTAGGCGAAATTCCTCTTTTTCAAGTGCTCCTATACCGTTATCTACTCGCGTTTTAGCCTCGCGATACATTCGCTTATATAGCTTAATAGGTTCCTTCAAACCTGGCATTGTAAATAATGGAAATAACCCTCCAAAAGTATCTCTTGTACTCATCGGACATGGGACAGCCTTTCTTAATTCATAGATATCTTGCCATACCATACTTAAATCCCATGAATTCTGTGTGACTTGCTTAGCTCTTTCTTCATTGTATTCATTACCAGTAACTTCTTGAATGAAATCAAGAAAGCTGTAAAGTTGTTCTGCAATATATTTTTTAAAGTAATTATATTGTCTATTATTAGTATTACTGACTACATGTGGTATATCCAATGTATAATGAGGCACTTTTAATCTTTCTGCTTGAACTTCGAACCAATTGACATGTGTATCACATATGACATCTGTAGATAACATAAAAGTTGGTTTTCCAGTACCCCCTTTAGTTAAATCAGCATTGCTTATAACAGCTCCTACATTTGTTTTAAAATATGAACACAAATCATAAGAAAAACCTTCTGCTTCAGCTATTTCAATGAAATCTCTAGAATATTTTTGGGCTGCCGAGATGGTTGCAGAATTTTCGGGTAATATTGGTTGGATATCCATGGCATAAAGAAGTTCTACAGGACTACCTGATGTAGCCCAAGCAGTTGGTTTTCCATCTCGATAAGCTTGCTCGATTGCTAAAAAATGTCTACCCATAACATTTTTCAAACCCTGCGTTGCATTTAACATCTTTCTATGTTCTGTTTTTTGTTTTGACATTTTATCCTCCTCATATTATTTCTGCAAATGCTGAAAATCTCGTTGACAATTGGTTATAAGATTCTCTATTATATGTAGCTTCTATGAATAAGTAGGGGATCTCAAGTTCTTTAAATTTTTTATTTAAATAAGGGTGATCATATAAAACAGGTTCACAAAATTTCTGTGCGATATTAATAACTCCATCGACTTTATAATCTTCAATTAATTTTTGAAGAACGTTAAACCGCTCATAAGAAGGATATTTAATAGAGTTAATTGGTTTTGTCAAATGGTATTTAGCTAAAGCTTCAATTGGTTCTAAATTTTCATCTACTAAATTCCAGAAGTATTTAGTTCCGACACCTAGATCATCAATAACAATATGAAATCCTAAACTTTCAAGATATTTAATAAATTCAGTATCATCAATTTCAGAACCAGTAAGCAAAATCTTTTTAATATTTTTTTCTGAAAAAGGGGCTCTAGATTTAAGTTCCTCTGATTTTTTCTCAAGGTTTTCTAATACTTGGTTTTTATCTTGATATTGAGCATTTTTAACTAATTCATGAAATTCCGAACCCTTAAGAACCAATTTCTTTCTATAGTCAGATATGTCTTTTAATAACTTTCGAATTTTATTTGTTATTATAATTGCATCTTTTAATTTACCCGGAGTAATTTCTATATTAAATACTTCCTCTAAACGTAAGATAAGTTCTTTCAGATCATTTATAAAGAAATTTAGAGCTAAATTATCACGTTTTCGCGGAGAATTTAGAAAAAACATAAAATCTAGATTTAGGCATTCAATCCAAATATCAAACTCTCGATTAGTTCTATCACATCCATGTGTCCCAATTATTCCTACTATATTTTCATCTAATCCTTTAATTGCTTGTTCAAGGAGGTTTCGAGTCCAAATACAATGTGTTGGTGGTATGTGCTCATTAGCTCTATCTGGTTGCAATGTAGGATCACCAAAGAATCGATAAGGGGTGAAACCAGCAGCCATCACAATTTCTTCAGGGGTTTCGACTCCACTATCAAAAATACCTATTTTTTGCATATCTAACTCCCCAAATTAATTATTAATTTTAAGTTAATTATTGTGCTTAATTAAATCCTTTAGAATAAAAAAATGTTTATCTTTTAGAAAAATGATGTAAGTATAGGAGAGCTGTAATCAAAAAATATTTATATTTTTAATACATTTTATGGAATATTCTATTAATTCTCGCTGATCTAAAATGTCTCAACAAACCATACATAGAACTTTAAGTAAAGCAATTTTAAAACCAGAAGTTCGCATAAAATTAAAAATTTGGAACACATACTTAACAGGAAAACTGAAGATGTTTGACAATTATATGAATTTAATTGTTGAAAATGCAAAAGAAATCTATTTTGGTCGTGGAGGAAAAAGAAGCAAAGACCTTGGAACAGTGATGATAAGAGGTGCTTCAGTAATCTTTATTGGTCAAGACCGGGAAAAATTAATATTCTCTGATACAGATGAAGTTAAATTGATGTATAGAGAAGAGTTTGAGTAAAGTTCATCATAAGGTGTTATATTAATGGGTAAAGGTACTCCTAGTAAGGGAAAGAAAAATAAAGCAGCGTCTCATAAAACATGTCGTAGATGTGGTAAGCATAGTTATCATAGGAGAAAAAGATTTTGTGCCAGTTGTGGTTTTGGTAGAACTGCAAAGTTAAGACAACCAAGTTGGAGAAATAGATATCGCCCTTTTAATGGAAATAAAGGTTTTTATAAGTAGGTACTTATTTTCTTTTATTTTCAAGTTCTAAAGTAAACTTTACATACAATTATTTATATTGTATATTATTAATTGTTTAGATTATTATTTGCTTTTATTTCAATGAATTCAATTAAAGTAGGGAATTTTAGTAAGGAATTAGATAAACTCATACTTGTTGGAGGAATTATAGGAATAGCAATAGTTAATCGTAATGGCCTAACGATTTTATCAAATTTACCAAGAAGTTTTGATGAACGTAAGTTTGGTGCTATGGCAGCAACTATGTTTGGAGCAATGGAAACAGCTATATCGACATTTTCTGATAAATTAGTTAATATAACAGTTGAATTTAATGATTACCAGCTACTTATTTTTGGCGTTGATGAAGAAGTAATTATTGTTTCATTTGTAGATATAAACCTAGATTTAGGGTTGATTTTCATTGAAATTGAAGAATGTTTAAAAAATCTGCAAAATTATACGAAAGATGATTAAAATGTTAACCAAACATCAAAAAGAAAGATATTCACGACAAATTGTATCTCCTTTTATTGGAGAAGATGGTCAAGAAAAATTATCTAAGATTAAAGTACTTCAAGTCGGAGCAGGAGGTTTAGGATCTCCATTTGCTTTTTATCTAGTCGCTGCAGGTATTAGAGAACTTAGTATAATAGATAATGATATTGTTTCGATTTCTAATTTACAACGCCAAATTTTGTATAATGAAAATCATATCGGTATTGAAAAAATTCAGGTTGCAAAGGAAGTTCTTTCCAATCTTAATTCAGAAGTTACAATCAACGTATATAAGGATTATCTAGATGAAAATTCTATTAAGAAGTATATTATTGATCAAGATTTTATTGTTGACTGTAGCGATAATTTCAAAACCAAGTTTTTAGTTAATAAAATTGCTGTTGAGTATAATTTGAAATGTGTAATTGCTGGAATTAAAGATTTTTTTGGTCAAATAATGACAATTGACCCAAAACGTACTGCCTGTTATCAATGTGTTTTTAATGAGCCAGAAACTATAGATCAAGAATCAGAGCCTTTACCAGTAATTGGAGTGACTCCTGGAATTTTAGGAACTTTAGAAGCCTTAGAGGTCATTAAAACATCATTAGGTTTACCGAATTTGGAAAACAAGTTATTAATGGTTAATCTTATTAATCTTATGTTTGACAAAATAGATCTAGTTAAAAATGAAAATTGTATTTGCTCAAGATAGGAAATTATAAATTAAAAAAATAAAATTTTAAGATTTTTTTCGGGTTA